>JBDTQY010000136.1:0-6194 GCA_039931955.1 Chloroflexota bacterium | reverse complement strand
CCTCGGCGCGGCGGCGGGCTCAGATCCCGTTCCGCGAGTCGCATGGCGGGGCTCGCCGATCTCGTGGTGGCGATGGCAGCGCGCCTCGTACGTTTCCGTCGCGGCATCGTCGAACCCGCCGATCACGACGAGCGGATCGTCGATGGCTGCGGGACGTCCACCAACCAGTCGTTGGGTCCGGGTGGCCGGATCACCACAGACGACGCAGATCGCAGTCAGCATCGTCACCGCGTCGGCGTGGGCCAGCAGGATCGGCATCGGCCCGAAGGGCCGTCCGGCGAAGTCGAGGTTGAGGCCGCTCGCGATGACGTGGCGCCCGCTGTCGCGCAACGCAAGGACGATGTCGACCAGTTGGGTATCGAAGAACTGGCCCTCCTCGATGCCGACCATGTCCGCATCCCGCTCGCGAGCCAGGGCCAGGACGCCGGATGGCTCCTTGGGATTGACCATCACCGACGGGTAGCGCGCTTTGGATCGGCTCTCAGCGAATTCGCCGGGCGTCCGGTCGTCGATCTCCGGTCGGACCAGGAGAATCCGGCGTCGGGCGACTTCGGCTCGGCGGAGCAGGCGAAGGAGCTCGTCAGTCTTGCCCGAAGACATGCATCCGGCGATGACATGCAGCCAGGGGTCCGCGCGGAAGGGCATGCCCTGACTCTACCGGGCCAGCGCCGGTCTTGCTGGTCGCAGCGGCGACTTACTCAACCGTGCTGAAGAGTCCCTCGATCCGGTCGACCGATTCGTCAATCCGGGACTCACTGATTCGTCCGGACGCTACGAGGTCGACCACCATCGCGAGCACGTGCTCGACGATGTCGGCGTCATAGACCTGCTGATTGGCGAAGAGGAGAAGGTCCACGCCAGCCTCGATGGCGAGGGCGATTGATTCTCCTTCACCATACTGCCGGGTGATCGCCGGCGCCTGCAGGTCATCGCTGATTACGACGCCTCTCCAGCCAAATTCGGAGCGGAGGACACCGTCGATGACGGCCCGCGAGAGGGCGGCGGGGCGATCGGCATCGATTTGCCCGTTGATGATGTGTCCGACCATGACCGCATCGGGCAGGCCGGCGGCGATGAGGGCCCGAAACGGCTCGAGTTCCTTCGGCGACCATGTCGAGGTCACATCAACGATGCCATTGTCGGTGTTCCCCGTGGCACTCCCCTCGCCTGGGAAGTGCTTGATGGCCATCTTGATCCCGGCACCTTGCTGGGCCTCGATCACCGCGCTGGCGTGGGCGACAACGATGGCCGCGTCGGCCGAAAAGCTGCGCTCAAGAGCCCCGATAGCCGGATTGGATGGGTTCACATTGAGGTCCACCACGGGCGCGAGATTGAAGTCGATCCCGGCGCCCGCCAGGGTGATGCCGGTCAAGATTGCGGCGTCGGTGGTCCGGGTCAGGTCATTGGCCGCCCCGAGCTCCGCCTCGGACGGCACGGCGGGGTACCCGTTCCCCGGATTCAGGCGAGCAACACGTCCTCCCTCTTGATCCACCGCGATAAGCAGGCGCGGCCCGATGGCTCCACGCAACGCCGTGGAACGAAGCGTGTCGGTCAGGGCGCCGAGCTGATCCGGAGCGCTGATGTTGCGGCCGACGCTCGCGGTCAAGGTGTCGCGATCGAACAGGATCACCCCACCAAGCTCGCCCTTCGAGAGCGCCTGCATGAAGGGCTCGCCGGAAGCGGGCGCCGTTCCGCGAAACCCCACCACCAGCATCCGGCCGATCTTGCGGCGCAGGGCCGCGGTCGCTGCCGCTGTCGACGTCGGCGTGGCCCCGGGACTGGGCGATGGAGGAGGCAGCGAGGCAGTGGGATCTGAGGTGGAACCAGGCGACGGAGCCGGCGCCGTGGGCGTCCCTTCAGCCGGTGTCGCCGTGCTTCCGGGAAGGCAGGCCGAGACGAGCACTCCCAGACCAGCGGCAAGCGCTGCCACGAAGCGGCGTCTGGTCATCATGGCGATCAGATGCGACGCCCCAGGATATCCAGCAGCATCGCCACGAACTTCGGCTCGTCCGCGTCCATCGCGAAGTGCACGTTGGCCGGCCGTCCACTCCTGAATCGGAAGTCGCAGACCGTCCGCCCGACCGACAACTCCCCGCCCGTCTCCACATCGACCGGGATGAACTGGGTGGAGATCACGGACGGGTCGATGACCGCGCAGACGGCCAGCGCGTCGTGGACCGGCGCGGCGTTGGCGCGATGCATCGGCTGGGTCGCGTCGTAACCGTCGATCCGCTTCTCGACAAAGCGTGCGGCGGCTTCTCCTGCCGGAGTCCCGAGTGCTCGGAGGGCGCGACAGTCGTCGATGGAGACCAACGCCCGGTGGGTCGCATCGAGCGGCACCATCCGGATCGGCCGGCCGCAGTTCGCCACGATCCGCGCCGCCTCGGGATCAAGCCAGATGTTGAATTCGGCCGAGGCCGTCGAGTTTCCGTGGTCGTGCGCACCGCCCATGATCACGATCTCGGGGATCCGCTCAAGGATCCGCGGCTCCTTCTGGATGGCTGTGGCGATATTCGTCAACGGACCAACCGGGACGAGGGTGATGTCGCCGTCAGACGCGAGGTAGGTGTCGATCAGCCAATCCACGGCGTGACCTGCCCGGACTTTGGCCGTCCGAGCGGGCGGCAGGTCCAGGAGTGAACCGTGGATCCGGCTGGCCGGGTTGAACTGTGTCATCTGCGGCCGCGCGAGGGGCCGGGTCATGCCCTGGTACACGGGCATATCGGGCAGCCCGATCCAGTCGAAGACCCGGAGCGTGTTCTCCGTGCAGTTGTCAACGGTCGTGTTGCCGTTGACGGTAGTGGCCCCGACAAGCTCGATATCCGGCGAGAGGGCGGCCACCATGAGGGCGACGGCGTCGTCCGTCCCTGTATCGACATCGAGGATGATTCTCGTGGGCATGCTCGCAAGTCTGCCTCATCGATCACGCCTTCGCGGGCCGCGCCCATGGTGGGAGCCCCATCCTCGCGCCTGCGCGGTGCGACGATGTGGTGGGGGCGACCCGGGTGGGTCCCGCCGGAGACGTATCGCGTCCCGGACGCGTACGATGGCGGGAACCGTCCCGAGCACCGGGACGACACCGGGTCGAGGGACAATGACGAAACACTCGCAGTTCGAGCGTGAGCGACGCGCCACAGAGACCGAGCGGATCAAGGAAGTCGAGCGCGCCTGGCAGGGCAGTATTCCGGCCGCGGTTGCCGCCGAGTTCGCCGCCACGGTCAAGGCAGCCAAGGCGCGCGGGCCGGAGCCCAAGGCGCCCGACATGGCACCGGGAACCCTCCCGCGACCGCCCCGCCCCGGACACGAGCCCAAGCCAAAGAAGGAAGAGGCGACCTCGCGTCGCCGGTCGTAACCGGTGCGTCGTCGTAAGGTCACCTACCCGCCCCCAAAGACCGCAACCAAGGGGCCACCCCCCATCCTCGGCGCAAATGACCCACGGAACCCGGCCGGTCGGACCGTGTCGATCAATCTCTCGGCCGTCGTGGGTCGAGGCTCGATTGGACCGGGTGACCACGTCCGGATCCTGAGTGGCCTCTATGTCGGCGAAGCCGCCGTGGTGGAATCAGAGGCCAGTGGGGTCATCCCCGCCGTCATGGTGCGGACAGAGTCGGGTCGGACTCGTCGGTCGCGAACCATTGACCTCGAGCCCATTCGTCCCGGGAGCGGTTCGCCAGCCAGCGCGGAGGGAGCTCCCGCCGAGAGTTGAGCCTCCGCGTGCGCCACCTCAGGGCGCTCGCCACGGAGTTTCCCGATTGGGAGGTCAAGGTGATGCGTCCCGCGCCGCCGCTCGTGGTCCCGATCGAATCCGGGGATGGCGATCCGCACCTGGTGGGCGGCAAGGCGGCCTCGCTCATCAAGCTCAGCCGCATGGGTTACCTGGTACCACCCGGTTTCTGCCTGACCACGGAAGCATTTGAGGCACAGCGTCGGGCAATCCCCGGCCTGGGGGTGCAGATCCAGGCGCTCCCGGATGTGGCGGCACGGGCGGAACTTGCGGTGGCATTCGAGCGGACGGTGCTTGATCCCGTGGTGGGCGATGCGCTGGACGCTGCGTTGCACGACCTCGTACAGCGCGTCGAGAGGACGACCGGACGGACGGCACGCCTGGCGGTCCGGTCATCCGGAATGGGCGAGGACAGTTCCGCCGCGTCGTTCGCGGGCCTGCACGAGACCGAACTGGATGTGGCCCCAGCGGATGTCCGCGATGCCGTCCGGCGCTGCTGGGCATCGTTGTGGAGTGCGCCGGCCGTGGCGTATCGCCAGGGACGCGGTCTCGATGCTGATGGCGGGGGCATGGCCGTCGTGGTCCAGGCACTCGTTCCGGCTGAGGCGGCGGCTGTCGTCTTCACCCGCCACCCGGTGACGGGCAGCGAAGACCAGATCGTCATCACCGCGGTCAGGGGGCTGGGGGAGGCGATGGTTTCGGGCACCGTCACCCCCGATACCTGGGTCCTCGACAAGGCCCCGCGCCGCACAAGGGACTATGCCCCCGGCGACCGCACCGAGGGCCAGGTCGGACCGGCCCTCGATGCACCGACGCTGGGAGACCTGGTGGATCTGTCGCTTTCGGTGGAGCGTTCTTTCGGATCTGCGGTGGATATCGAAGCTGCGATGGCGGGCGGAACCTGGTATCTCCTCCAGGCACGTCCGATCACCACACGTTGATGAACGCCTATCGACGACCCGGGGCCGGGGCCGCAGGGGACAAGGCTGCAGGTGCCGAGGCTCCTGGCCCGGATCCCTTTCCGGTCACCTGGGAGGATCCCGCGGACCCTGATCGAGCATGGGCCTGGGACGACATGCACATGCCATTCGCGCTCGCACCGCTGGCGGCCGATTACGTTCGAACTCTGGGTCTCGGGTTCAACCTCGCGCCCCAGTTGTTCGGCGGTTTCCCGCATCGAACGTACGCGCGGATCTGGAACGGCTACGCCTACTTCGCGACTGACGGCAATACGACCAAGGAGGCCAAGGCAGACACGGATGCCCGCTGGGTGGAGGTCATGCGCGCCCGAGCAGACGTCACGACCACCTATTGGGCGGATGAAGTGCTGCCGGAACTGCGGACCATCGAGGCGGGCATTCGCAACCTGCCGGTCGAGGATCTCCCGCCGGACGAACTGGCCAAGGCGTGGACGGGTGCGTGGTCGGCCATTCGGCGCATGTGGGAGCTTCATTTCTGCATCATCCAGGGGCCGTACCAGGTGCTGGAAGACCTCGCCGACCTGTATGAGAAGGCGGTTCCCGGGGCGAGTGCCGGGGAGTCGCTCCGACTCGTCCAGGGAGCGAGGAACGAACTCTTCGAGGTGGAGGTTGGCCTCCAGGACCTGACCGCGGCGGTGATCGGCGACTCAGCCATCCGCGACCTGCTCCTCATCGAGAGGCCACAGGGCCCGAACGACGCGACGCACCACAGCGACCTGGCGCGTCCGAACGACGTGGCGTGGCCGAGCAACGTGGCGACCCCGCCGGAGTCGTCCCTGGCTGCCATACGGCGCCTTCCCGGCGGCCCGCCGTTCCTCGCCAAACTCGAGGCGTTCCTGACTCAGCATGGGCATCTCGGCCAGATGTACGACGACCTCAGTCTGCCGTCCTGGGCCGAGGAGCCCTCCATGCTTCTCGACCAGATCGTCCTGCGCCTGACCAATCCGACCGAGGCCCCTGACACCCGGCGCGCGCGACTGGAAGCTGACGCCGAAGCCCTCGCGAATGGTGTCCGCGAGCGACTCGCGGAGCAGCCCGATCAGCTGGCTGAGTTCGAGAAGACCCTGCGGCTGGCGCGAGCGATCGGCCCCCTCACCGAGGGGCACAACTACTGGATCGACCGACTTGCCCAGGCCCGGACCAGGACGCTCGCCCTTCGAGTGGCACGGCGCCTGGTGGCGGCCGGCTCGATCGAGACGACCGACGACATCTTCTTCCTGGCTCGCGATGAAGTCACGGAACTCATCAGCGACCCAACCGACGTACGGGCGCTCATCGAGGAGCGGCGCACGCAACACGGCCGGGAGCTTGCGCTCAAGCCGCCGGCCTATCTCGGCAAACCCCGACCCGCTGGGGAAGCCGACCGGTTCGATGGCGAGCGCTTCACGTCAACGGAACCGGATGAGTTGCGCGGGACGGGCGCGTCGGCCGGTCTCGTGCGCGGACCGGCCCGCGTGACGCTCGGTCCCGGGGACTTCGGCCGGATCGGC
>JBDTQY010000135.1:0-6008 GCA_039931955.1 Chloroflexota bacterium | reverse complement strand
CGGGCGAGCCGCCACACTGACGTGAACCGAGGACCTGCACCGTCGTCTCATCGTGCCGGCGGGTTCGGGCTGGAGCGAGGTCCCGGTGTCCCGCGGAGCAGCTCCTGAAGGGTCCGGCACGCCGCTTCGAAACGCTCGGACCCGACCTCGTCTGCGTAGACCCGCTCGATGTCCCGCACGGCTCGTAGCGCCCGCGCAAGGACGCGTCGGCCATCGCGGGTCAGGCAGATCAGCTTCGCGCGGCCGTCACTCGCGTCAGGGCGCCGCTCGAGATAGCCGGCCTTCTCCAGGTCATCCACGAGCTCGAGCATTGATGGGCGGGTCATGCTGGCTCGTGCCGCCAGGTCGGTCAGGCGCGTCCCAGTCCAGTCGATGTTGCCGAACACCTGGAGGTGCGATTCGCGGAGGTTCGCGTAACCGGCCTCCTGCCCAAGGGCGTACAGATCGGCCCGGAAACGTCGGAGCATCAACCCCAGGAGCTGGCCGACCGGCAGACGTTTCTCGCTTGTGCTCATGGACCCAGTATAGTAAGGTTTCCTAAGCTTCGGCAACCTAACTACCGACCGGAGCACCGAGCATGGAGATCAGTGATGGCGTCCCAGCCGGTTCAAGCAGGCTCCCAGCGACTCTCTGCCGTCCTGCTCATAGCGGGTGCTGTGATCGGCGCGGTGGCAAACCCGCTTCATCCCCACATCGCGCGGTCCACGACCGTGGCCCTCCAGGCAATCGCGGCGAGCGATGGTTGGGTGGCGCTTCACCTCACGCTGCTCGTGTCCATCCTGCTCGTGATCGGCGGTCTCGTCGGCCTCGCCCGACTCCTCGACGACGGGCCCGGCGGGCCGCTCGCCCGGCTCGGGATCGCAGCCGCGCTGCTGGGGGGAGCCCTCGCCGCCGTCAGCACGTCGATGGACGGCTTCGTCATGAAGCCTCTGGCGCTCGCGTGGGCCACCGCACCGGCATCGGCCGCGGCCATGGCGCTGCGGCTTGCGGACGCCGTGAGGATGATCGGCTTCGGGGTCTGGAGCATGGGGATCCTGGTTCTGTTCGGGTTGGCCTTCGT
The DNA here is from genome assembly GCA_039931955.1 of Chloroflexota bacterium. Lineage (GTDB taxonomy): Bacteria > Chloroflexota > Limnocylindria > Limnocylindrales > CSP1-4 > UBA5189. Next base: position 4,948 of record JBDTQY010000135.1, on the reverse strand, counting down.
CTGCCTCGGCGCGGCCGTGGCAGTCAGCGGGCGGTTCCTGGCCTGGCTTGGATGGACGGCGGTCGTGTCCGGCGCGGGTTCGTCAGTCGCGGCCGTGCTCCAGATCGCGAACACCGGAGAGGTCCAAATGGCCGAGACCCTCTTCTTCGCGACCTCCCTGCTGATCACGGTCTGGACGTTCGCGGTGGGTGTACTCATGTGGCGCACCGCGCGAGAGTCAGGCAAGCTGCGGGCGGCTGAGCCACAGCCGGGCCACTGAACCGGCGGGGCGACCGGTGACATACAGGCGGTGAACGGTGGATGCTGAGCGCGCCGCGGGCTTGCTGCTGATCGGTGGGTCGATCTGCTTCCTGGTCGGGGCCTTCAATCCGGTGCTCTTCTCGGTCTGGACGGCACCCACCGAGACGCAGCTCCGGCTCATCGCCGAACGGGCTACGGCCTGGACGATCTCGAACGCGCTCTTCCTGGTGGCGACCGTCCTGACGACGGCCGGTCTGTGGCTCGTGCCGGACCTCGTCGGAGGCTCGGGCGTCCCAGTCGCCCGTGCCGCCACGGTCGCCTACCTCTTCGGGGCCTTCGCCTGGGTGGTCTCATTGGTTGTCCGCCTCGCCGTCGCGCCGAAGTCCGCTTCGGCATTCGTATCGGCCGGGGTCGTGGACCCGTCCTACTCCGGGCTCAGCAGCCTTGCGGGCGGGTTGTTCGTGGTCTTCACCCTCGTGGCGGGCGTCTCCCTCGTCGCCCTTGGACTCGCGATCGTCACCGGTGGCGCACTCCCGGTCTTCGCCGGCTGGTTCGCGGCCGCCTTGGGCGGGGTGATCGTCGTCGGATACCTTGCTGCCGGGGACATGCCCCCGTTCGTCGCCTACCTACCGACCGGTCTGGTAGGGATCGTGCTGCTGCTCGGGCCTAGGTAGATCGCCGCGAAGATGCCGGCCTCGCGGCCGACATCGGTTGGGGAACGCTGGAGCCGAAATTCGGCGCCCATGCGCCGTCCACGACCGACCATCCACCTTGCTGTAACGCACGTCTTCGGTGAGCGTCTCAGCAACATCGGAATACGTCTTCCCGCCCAAGCCGCCCACACTCCAACCGATCGGCGCTCCACGGTCACCTCGACCGTAGTGTCTGGCTACTCCCCGCCGGTCAGTCGATCAAGTTGGTGCGCCTGACGCCAGCGGCGGTCTCGCCATTCGACCAAGCCCGGGTAGGAACGACCACAGCCGGTGTCCGTTTGGATGCCCGCCCGTCTGAAGCGAGGTCCGGTGTGTGCGGGAATCGACGATCAACCGAAGGGTTGCGCCTCCGTGCCGAAGCGCCCCGGGGGGCCCGGGGTGCTCCGACGCGCGGGGAGGATGGGGTTCAGGCCGGGCAACTCACCGACGGATTCCACTCGGTGAACATCCCGGTCGGATTCGGCTGCCACAGCCACACGTGGAGCTCGTAGAAATCCGGAAGCCCGAACTCGTTCGGGGCCGGAGTGAACTCGAGCGGGTGACCGTAGACGCTCGGGGGCTCGGAGCCCATCCACGTGCTCGCGAGCTGGACGTATTCGACCGCGACGAGGCGCATGTTCCCGTTCGACTTCGGTTCGTAAACCAGAGCCTCCGGCTTGAGCGGGTCCACGACGCCGTCGTCGACGCTGCCGAAGTTCACATAATGGATGCCCATTCCCCCGGCTGGATCTGTGAAGCAGCCAGGAAACAGGCCGAAGTTCGCGGCCTTCGCGGCGGCGAGGTCGTGATAGGCCGCTGTCGCAGCGCGGACGCGGGCAAACGCCGCCTGGTCGGCACCGGACGCGAATGGTGCCGCGAATACGGGGACGGTGCCTGCCACAAGGGCAATCGCACTGGCGAGAAGCGCCGACCGAATGATCGCGCGACTGCCGCGCGTGCGGGATTGGAACCTCATCTCGTACCTCCAGCCGAAGTTCGAATGGCCTCATCGCTCTCGAGCGCCAAGTCAAGGCTGTACGTCTGCTGCAGCTCGGCCTGGGTCACTCCGAAAGAGCACGGAACGATCTCCATGACGTTCGCCATTGCGTCCCTCCGCTCATCGCGGGTCCATCGTGGATCCGTCTGTGACGAGCCTGATCGGCGGAGTCGGTGCCGTCATCGGTCGAGCGACTGATCGGTCCTTGGGCAGCACCCGATGAACGCCGCCCGACGTAGGTCAATCAACCGATGTGGGTCCGGACGGCTGGGGCACGAGGATCAGGTCGGCACGCCCGTTAATGGCCCAACCGTCTCGCGGCGACTGCAGGGGCGTCAACTTGGGCGTCAGAAAAGTAAGAAGCCGGCCCGAAGACCGGTCTCTGAAACGTGAGTGCTGGAGCCGACACTCGGATTTGAACCGAGGACCTGCTGTTTACGAAACAGCTGCTCTACCGCTGAGCTATGTCGGCGCGATGTCGAGTATAGGTGCTGCCCAGAGACATCGGCTATTCGCGCCGATGGGATCTCGCCGAGGAACATGCTCAACCTGTGTGCAGGACGTTTGAATGGCTCGGTTGACTCGCGCCCAACGGTAGCGTACCGTGCCGACGAACAGTAGCGTAGATGGGCGACACACAGGAGCGTAGCCCACTGCCTGAGAGGAGCGAGCGTGGCTGACTACCGTCGCCGCATCGTCGACGACGAACTCGATCAATTGCTCTCCGGTATCGCGGCGATCGCGCTGGAAGGCCCGAAGGGTGTCGGCAAGACAGCCACGGCGCTCCGTCGTGCGAGGACGCTCCATCGGCTCGACGATCCGGCTGAGCGCGCAGTCGCGGAGGCCGACCCTCGCCGTCTCGTCGCCGGCGCCCGGCCGATCCTGATTGACGAGTGGCAGCGAGTCCCCGAATCCTGGGACCTGGTTCGACGCGCCGTCGACGACGACCCGACGCCAGGTCAGTACATCCTGACCGGTTCGGCCACACCGGGCGATCCCGCGACGCATTCGGGAGCGGGCAGGATCGTGACGGTTCGGATGCGGCCGCTCACACTTTCGGAGCGTGCCGTGGGGAGTCCGAGCGTGAGCCTCGGCGCACTGCTCACCGGTGGTCGGCCGCCGATCACGGGCCATACCGCGCTGGCCATAGACGACTACGCGCGAGAGATCGTCGCCTCGGGCTTCCCAGGTATGCGACACCTGGCTGACAGACCGTTGCGCGCCCAACTCGACGGCTATGTCTCACGGATCATCGACCACGATTTTACGGAGATGGGCCGGACGATCCGCAACCCAGATGCGCTGCGGCGCTGGATGACGGCCTACGCCGCAGCCGTCTCGTCGAGCGCGAGTTACGAGATGATCCGGGACGCGGCAAGTGGTGGCTATGGTGAGAAGCCGGCCAAGACGACGACGCAACCGTACAACGACATCCTCCAGCGCCTCTGGGTGGTCGAGCCCGTCCCGGCCTGGCTCCCGACCCACAGTCATGTCCGACGGCTGTCGGCGCCACCGAAGCACCAGCTCGCCGACCCAGCGCTTGCCGCCCGATTGCTCGGAGTCGGTGTCGACGCCCTCCTCGCCGGACGGTCGCCCAATCCACAGGTCCCGCGCGACGGGACGCTCCTGGGTGCGCTCTTCGAGTCATTGGCCACGCTCGATGTCCGAGCGTTCGCGCAATCCTCCGAGGCATCGGTATCGCATCTCCGGACGAAGGGCGGTGAGCGGGAGGTCGACCTGATCGTCGCACGCGACGATCAACGCATCGTGGGCATCGAAGTCAAGCTCACGCGCACTGTCAGCGACGACGATGTGCGCCACCTCCGGTGGCTTGCCGAGCGGATCGGAGACGATCTCCTCGATGCGGTCATCATCACCACGGGACCGACGGCGTACCGGCGACCCGATGGAGTGGCCGTCGTGCCGCTCGCCCTTCTCGGCCCGTAAGGTCGCCTGGCGTATGACCACGCATGGGTGGACACTCGGCGATCGTGATCAGTACGCGCTCGTGCAGAAGCGTACGATCGCGGCGACGGGGCACGGATGCGGGGCACAGGAACGCTGGCGACCCCAGCGCAGGAGGATCCCCATCGATGAGCATCACCGCGGACGCGATTCCGGAGCACCTTGAGCACCGTATTTCGCTGCCTGATGGACGGACGCTGGCCGCCGCCGAATGGGGGGATCCGGATGGCATCCCGTTCATCGGCATCCACGGAACGCCCGGCGGTCGCATCTCGTGGTGGATGGATCCGGAGATCTACCGGCGCTTCGGGATGCGGCGGATCACGATCGATCGAGCGGGCTACGGTGAGTCGAGTCGGTTCCGGGGTCGCCGCGTCGTCGATTTCGTGTCGGATATCGAGCACCTGACCGAAGCGCTCGGCATCGACCACTTCGTGGTCAGCGGTGCGTCCGGCGGTGGTCCACATGCCCTGGCTTGTGCCGCGCTCCTGCCTGATCGGGTCATTCGCTGCCTCGCAGCCGTCTCAGTAGCCCCCTACGGCGCGTCGGATCTCGACTGGATGGACGGGATGACCGAAGGCAACCTCATCGAGTTCGGAACGGCGCTCAAGGGCCTCGACGCCACGACGAGATTGTGCGACGAGCTGCGCACGACGGCCCTGGAGCGCCTCGCGGCGGATCGCCTCGACTGGATGGGCGACGACTACACGCTGTCCGAGGCCGACCTGGCGCAGGAGAAGAAGCATTTCGTCCGGGTCCGCGCCCATATCGCGAACGGCCTGGCGCCGAACGCGGCCGGCTGGATCGACGATCTCCTCGCATTCACGAATCCGTGGGGCTTCGAAGTCGAGGACATTCGAGTCCCTGTACTGCTGACCTACGGTCGAACCGACGTCCTGGTGCCGCCGGCCCACGGCGACTGGCTGGCTCGCCATGTCCCGGGCGCCATCGCCTGGGTGGACGAGGATGCCGGCCACATGGGCGACGACTCGAGCATCGAGCGCGAGTACGCGTGGCTCGTTGACCGCGCGAGAGACTGAACCCGAAACCAATC
>JBDTQY010000134.1:0-3249 GCA_039931955.1 Chloroflexota bacterium | reverse complement strand
CTCAGCCTTTGCGGCATCCCATAGTTCGTCGAGTGTCTCGAAGTCCAGGTCCCGGATGGCCACGCCACGTTCCGCGACCATACGCTCCACGCGCCCGAACCTGCCACGGAACTTCGTATTCGCAGCCCGAAGGGCCGCCTCCGTCTCGATTCCAAGCTTCCGGCCGACGTTGACGGCCACGAACAGGAGATCGCCGAACTCCTCGGCGCGGTTGGTTGCGTCCGGCGCACGGGCCAATTCGGCCAGCTCTTCGGTGACCTTGTCGAGGACGCCGTCCATGGTCGGCCAGTCGTAGCCGATTGCGGCTGCCCGCTCTTGCATCTCCTGGCTGGCCGCCAGTGCCGGCAGCGATCGGCTGATGCCGCCGAGCGCGCCCTTCGACGGCTCGTCGCCACCCTGCTCGGCGCGCTCCGATGCCTTGATCCGTTCCCACTGGCGGTTGACGTCCGCGGCGGTCGCTGCCGTGGCCTCGCCGAAGACGTGCGGATGTCGCCGGACGATCTTGGTGGCAATCGCGGCCTGCACATCCGCCAGGTCGAACACGCCAGCCTCCGCGGCCAGCTGGGCATGAAGGATCACCTGGAGTAAGAGATCGCCGAGTTCCTCGGCCAGGGCCGGCGTGGCCCCGTCCTCGAGCGCATCGAAGACTTCGTACGCCTCCTCGAGCAGGTGGCTCCGGAGGGTCTGGTGGGTCTGCTCCAGGTCCCAGGGGCAGCCATCCGGCCGGCGGAGCCGATCGCTGATGTAAGGCATGGCCCACGGCCCGGCGACAGCCGCCTCGGGGGGAACGGGCCCGAGGTACAGCGCGTTCGCAAGGTCGGTGGGCGCCAGTTGTGCAAGCGTGCTCTCGCCGCCGCCGATGATGCCGACCGGATGCTCGGCTGGGTAGAGGCGCCGCAGGACATCCATCGGCCCGGGGAGATCCGCCCGATGCCGCCCCGGGAGTGGCTGTACCTCGCCGGGATGGCCGACCCCGAGCAGGGCGGCAGGCACGATCACGACGGGGCGCGACGGCTCAACCGGGGTGCCCGAGAGTGATTCCGCGACGATGACCTGGAGCCCGCCCAGGAGGTCGAGCCCCCAGCGCTGACGTGCCTCGGCGATGAGCCCGTCCAGCACGCGAGCCTACTGCGACACGCCGGTGGGGACGATTTCCCGGGTGATTGTCACCCCTGCCTTCTTGGTCGCGTACCAGTCGCTGAAGGCGTTGTCCTGGAAGCCCTTGATCTGCTCCTTCGTGGGAGTCCGGGTTTCCTCGGCCAGGACCTTCCAGAGATAGACCCCCTGGCTCGGGATATTGGTGACCACGCTCATCTGTCCGATCGCCGTCGAGAAGATCGGTGTCTCCTTCAGGTTCTCGAGCTGCCCCTTTGCGATCCAGCCGAGATCTCCACCGTCGGCGGACTCCGGACCCTCGCCCTGGTCACGGGCCATCTGGGTGAAGTCCGCACCCGCGGTCAGCTGGTCGCGGAGCTTGCCCGCCCACTCGACCTCGCCGTTGCCGTACGGGCGCATGTACTGGACGACGTGCCAGCCGAAGGCACTCTTGAACGGCGGAATGAGCTGGCCGGGCTGGAGGCCCGGCGCAAAGATGGCCTTGGCGAACGCCTCGTCGATCCCGCTGGTGGGCTCGTAGTAGGGCAGTTTGCCGCCCGATGACGTGGCCGATGGTTCGTCCGACTTCGTCCTGGCGAGGGCATCGAACTTGGTCGGGTCGGCGACGAGTTGCTCGTAGAGCGCCTGCGCCTCCTCCTTCGCCGCGGTCCAGGCCGGGTCGTCGGCGGCGAGGGCTGCCGCACCGGACGGGTCGTCCTTCGGGGATACGAGGATGTGTCGAACCTTGACGCCAATCGGCTGCGGGGTCGCGGACGCCAGGAAGATCTGGGCAACGTGTCGCTGGAGCGACGGCTTGGACAGGTCGGCCACCAGCTTGTCATCGAGGGCCTTGCGGACGAGGTCACCACGCACCACCGCACGGTAATCCTCGGCCTTGATCTCCGACTCCTGGAGCCGACCGGCAAAGGTCTGGTCGACCGTTTCCGGCGCGACTTCGGTGGTCCGGCCAATCCTGAAGACCCCGTCGTCGCCCTCGATGACAGCAGTCGGTGTCTCAGTGGGGACGGCGAAGACGGCGGTCATGAACGGCACATCGTAGCCACTGTCCTGCGGGAGCCAGCCGAGGTCGCCGCTCTGGGCGGCCGTCGGGGCATCCGAGGTCGACTTGGCAACGTCGTCCCACGAGGACCCGGACTTGAGCCGGGCGAGAGCAGCGTCAGCGCGCGCTTTGGCGGCAGCGATGTCGGTCGGGCCGGGCTTGCCCGTGGCAGCGTCGTTGGCCGGCGCGACCTCGATGGCCCAGGTATGCCGCTCCTCGACGATGGTGGACTCGCGCAGCAACTGGGCGTCAATGTCTGCCTCGCTGATGGAGACGCCCTCCTTGGTTGCGAGTTTCGCCTGGATCATGACGTCGATGAGCCGCTCCAGGGCGACCGATGAGAGCGTCTGACGACGCTGTTCCAGGTACTGGAATTGGCTGGTGGCCTCCGCCTCCGATAACCGGCCGGCCGTCTGGAGCGTCCGGATCCGCGACTCCGTGTACTTGATCCGGAAGTCCTCGATCGCGTAGCGCTGGCGAAGGTCGTCCTTGGTGATCTTGGTTCCGTCAACGGTCGCAGCGGCCCCGAAGTGATCGCCGTACCACGACAGGCCGGCATAGCCGATCAGGATCACGATGGAGATGACGATCGCGACAACGAAGGCGAGGTTCGTCAGGAAGGTCTTGCGCTGGTCCGAGTTCCAGCCGGAGCGGCCGGGACCCTTGACGACGGGCTTGGCACGGAGCGTCATGCGGCGTTGATTCCCTGCAGGTTGGTGGAGGCGCGACCGACTACCGGCGCGCGGACGGGGCGCGTATCGTACCGCAACGCCTCAGGCATCCCGGGCGAAGCGTTCCAGCAGGGCCAGGTAGTCCACAGCGTCACGCTCCCAGGACATGCCCGCGACGATGGCGGCTGCCGCCTGGATGGCCGCCTCTCGCCGGCCCGCGTCGTCCACCAGGCGCAGGATCGTCGCCGCGAGGTCTTGCGGATCTCCGGGCTCGTACGTGGCGACCGCGCCCCCGGGAAACGCCCGCTCCACGAGCGGGAGCCGCGAGGCAACTGCCGCTCGGCGCATCGCGGCGTACTCGAGGATCTTGGTGGACAGGCTCGAGTCCGTGAATGCATCGCGCCGCGTTGGCGCCAGGCCGAT
>JBDTQY010000133.1:0-6652 GCA_039931955.1 Chloroflexota bacterium | reverse complement strand
CATCGATGGCGGCCAGCGCGTCCGCTGCGCGGGCGGCCATCCGGGGTCCGCGCGACTGGACGTAGTCGAGGCCGACGTACATCGACAGCCAACTCAGGGCACGCGCAAAGCCGGCGATGGAGGGCCGGTGATACTCGGATGACTCGAACCGTCGCGCCCCCGGATGCCAGGCTGCCGTCCCCTGGGAGTCAGAGGCTTCGAACCCGAAGTAGCCGGCGAAGGACGGCATGAGTTGTTCAGCGGAGCCTGGCGCCACCCAGATGGCGCCCATGCCCTCGGGCCCGAGCAACCACTTCTGCGAAGGTACCGCGTAGGCGTCGGCACCGAGATCCGTGACGGAGAACGGGATCGCACCAGCGGCCTGCGCGCCGTCAACCACGAGCAGCGCCCCCCTGTCGTGTGCCAGGTCCGCGATCCGACGGATGGGTAGCACGGCGCCCGTCGACCACAGGACATGAGAGATGGAGACCAAACGCGTCCCGGGGGTCATGGATCTGTCGAGGGCAGACATGGTCCGCTCGTCATCTCCCCCGTCGCCGATGTCGGCGATGTTGAGCTCAACGCCAAACCGCTGGCGGACCGAGTACAAGGGACCGATGCCCCCGGCATGCTCGTGGTTGGAGGTCACAGCGACATCGCCCGGGCGCCAGTTGACGGCCCACGTGGCGTGGTTCATGCCATCCGTGGTGGCATGCGTCAGGCCGACATCCCCGAGATCCGCGCCGAGGACCGCCGCCACGCCGGCACGGGCCTCGTTCATCCGGTCGAGCATGTCGAGGTAGTACTCGTAGTGGGCTCGGCCGACGGTCCGCTCGTAGTCCGCCAATTCAGCCATGACGGCCGTGACCTCCGCGGGCAATGGGCCGCAGGTACCTGTGTTGAGCTGAATGCCGGCCGCCAGCGACGGAAGCGCGGCTCGCACGGCAGCGAACTTCTGGTCGTCCGGCATGAATGGGGAGATCACCGCCGTATGATACCGAGCATGCGACCCTCCCCAGACACCACCCGTTCAGTTCAGTCGTGACCTCATTCGCGCGTCCGGAGCTCATTGCCACGCCGGACTGGCTCAGCGAGCAGCTGGGCCGTCCGGATCTCCGGGTCCTGGATGTGCGCTGGCGCCCGGATGGCTCGGCCGCAGAGGCGTTCGCGGTGGGGCACATCCCGGGAGCCGTTCATGTCGACTGGCGCGCCGACCTCATCGAGACGTCGACCGATGGAGCGGGAATCCAGCTGGCCGGCCCGGACCAGGTGGCGCGCGTTCTCGGCGCTGCGGGCATCGGCGACGGGACGAGCCTCGTGATCTACGACGACACGCTCGGCCTGTACGCGGCACGGGCGTGGTGGAGCCTGCGCGTCTACGGGTACGAAAGCGCGCGGATCCTCGACGGTGGTCTGCCCGCCTGGACCGAGGATCGACGGCCCATCTCCAATGCAGTGGACACCCGGCCGGCCACCACCTTCACGCCGCGGGCCAACCCACGGCTGCGCATGACCACGTCGGACGTGCGGGGCGTGCTCGGATCATCGGATGTCCTCCTGGTGGATGCCCGGGCCGCCGCCGAGTACCGCGGATTCGAGGGCAACTCAGTCCGCCTCGGGCACATCCCGGGCGCCCTGAACGTACCGGTTGGATCGATGCACGTGCCCGGGACCCACCGTCTGCGCGATGCGGCTGCACTGAGGGAGATCGTCCTGAAGGCCAACATCGCGCGAGGCCGACGGATCGTCACCTACGATGGGTCAGGCGTCGCCGCCGCTCGATTGGCGTTCATCCTCGAGCTACTCGGCTACGACGATGTCGCGGTCTATGACGGCGGCTGGGCCGATTGGGGGGCCCGCCTGGATCTGCCGGTCGATCGCTGACAGCCTGGCCGGGATGACCGCCTGGCCGGGTCGGAGTGATCGGCGCCCAGCTCAGTCGCCGGCGATCCTGCTGGTGGTGCCAGGGGCTGAATACGGGGACAGGATCTGAGCCCGGGCGTGATTGACGGCGACCATGGGCGCCGTCGCAGGCGCTTCCCCGAGCAGAGTCGACCAGTACGTCGCCTCGGTCACAGGAATGAAGCGCCCGTGCAGCTCCTTGAGCGCGGCCTCGATCTCACGCTCGGGAAGCAGGTGGATGTGCCCCGTGATGCTGAAGGGCGGGATGCTGATCAGCGTCGTCTCAGGCACCTTGGGGGTCCGCAGCTCAGGGGTAGGAGCGACGCTCTCATGGGCGACCGCGAAGAGGACCGCCGCGAGGTTCACCTGAGCGTGGGGTGCCTCGTGCCGCGTGCCGCGATTCCCCAGGGGCTCAAGGACCGCGTCGGCGAGGACCAGAAACTCGTCCTCGGCCAGATTGAGCATGTCCAGCAGGCGGCGATGGCGTGTCGTGAGGTTGCCGCGAATCACGAACGAATCCGTGTACAGCATCATCACGACGCTCGTTTGGCTGTTGCCCCATTCGTCTGTCATTCGGGCAGTCTAGCGTCCCGGATCTGGTGAAGGTGCGTCGCTGCTGTCCGTTGCGTCGCCCGAAACGGCCTCCGCGGCCGTATCTGGTGACTGGCGATTCCGCTTCGCGGCCACATGGCCGGCCGTCACGAGGCGTTCGGCACCGGGTTGCAGGTCGGTGAATAGTCGCTCAACCGTCGCCAGCGTGTCTGCCTCGGAGGCCGACTTGTCCGGTCGCAGATTGGCGATCCGCGGAAATCGAAGGGCGAAGCCGGACTTGTGCCGCTTGGAGCGGAGGATGACGTCGAACGCGACCTCCACGACGACGGTCGGCTCTACCAGGCGATACCGGCCGTGCGTGCTGACGGTGTGCGTTTCGAACCACTTCGTCATCTCGGCGATCTCGGCATCCGTGAGCCCCGAATAGGCCTTGCCGATGGTGACCAGTCGATCGTGCTCCTCGTCACGAACCGCGAAGGTGTAGTCGGACAGGACGCCATGACGCTTGCCGTGCCCGACTTCCACGCCGACCACGACGCAGTCGAGGGTCGCCAGGGCCTTCTTCATCTTGAGCCAGCCGTAGCCCCGTCGCCCTGGGGAATAGACGCTGGCCGGGTCCTTGACCATCAGGCCCTCGTTCCGCCGCTCGCGAGCCGCGGAGAAGGCGACCTCCAGGGCAGCGGCCGACTCGGCCGTTCCGAGGTGCGACAGGGCGAACCCGCCAGTGCCGTTGACGAGCGGCAGATTGAGCGCCTCCAGGTGGCGCCGGCGGGCTTCGAGCGGCTCGTCGAGCAGCGGCGCAATTGGTGCGTCGCCTCCGGGCCCGAGACCCAGCACGTCGAACGCCACGTAGACGACCGGCACCTCGGATAGCACCGCAGCGGAGGGGGCCTTGCGCCCGAGGCGGCCCTGGAGGGAGACGAAGGGCAGGACGGTTCCATCGCGGTATCCCAGCAATTCGCCGTCCAGGATGCCGTCCCAAGGCAGCGGTTGCGCGGCTGCGATGACCTCCGGGTAGCCCGACGAGATTTCATGGAGGTCGCGCGAGTAGAGACGGACCGTCTCGCCGACCTTGTGGAGCTGGGCACGGATCCCGTCGTACTTGTCCTCGACCCAGACAGTGGGCCCGAGTCGCCGGATGATCTCGGCGGCATCCTCGGCCGGCGGGGCGAGCATGAACTTGAGCGGATGAAAGAGGGTCATGCGGGCGGTCTCGAGTTCGTCGTCGTGCGCCAGGGTCGCCGTTCTGCCAAGGTCGCCGGTCAGCATCCCGGCCCGCTTGACCGCGTCGGGCGACCGATCGAAGGCCAGGGCGATCGCCACCTCCACGAGGCCCTCTCGCAACCCGATGCGCAATTCGCCGGACAGGACACGGACGACGCCTTTGGCCGTGACCGGGTCGCAGCGGTCCAGCAACTCACGAAAGAGCATCCCCTTCCGCAGGGACCCAGAGGCCGACTCGATTGCGGCAAAGGCGTCGGCCACGCCGGGCAGGCTCGGGGCCAGTTCCGGGAGCGGCGCGTGTCCGGAATGCTCGAGGACGTCCTCCACGGCTCGCCCCAGGTCGGAGTGCCGATCGTAGGCGGCCGTGAGCGCATCCAGGCCCACCCCGGCGACTTCGGCAACGGCTGCGGACATCGAGACCCAGCCAAGACCCGTCGCTCGCTGATCTGTCTCCGCGAATGCGCGACCGGTCAGGAAGACGACCGCGATCGGCAGCTCCGTCGCGTCAAGGGTCCGAAGGTAGTCGGCCAGGAGCGCCGTCTTCTCGGAGATGCGCGAGTGGGCCGCGACGCGCTCCGCGAGCTCGCTCCAGCGACGCATGGAGGCGATGGTATACCGTGCCACCGTGGCTGACCGGACATGGTTCCCGACTTCGATTGAGGGGCGCCTCGTGACGCTCCGCCGACACGTGCCGGAGAACCTCGCTGCGTTTCGGCGCTGGTATGCAGATCCGGAAATCGCCCGCCTGGCTCGATACCGGGATGGTCCGATGCGGGTCGAAGAGATCGAGCGCTTCTTCCAGTCACGTGCCATCGGCCCCGAGTCGTTGGCGATGGCCATCCACGAGCGGTCGTCAGGGCGCCTGATCGGGACCTGCGCGCTCAGCCAGGTGGACGGCGACAACGGGTCCGCCCTGTTCCACATCACGATCGGCGAGAAGGACGCCTGGGGCCACGGATTCGGGACGGAGGCGACCCGGCTGATGGTGGGTCACGCTCTCGGGTCACTGGGCCTCCACCGGGTGTCGCTGTCGGTCTTCGAGTTCAATGAACGTGCCATCCGGGCCTATGCCGCCTGCGGATTCGTGGCCGAGGGTCGCGCCCGGGAGGCGATCTGGCGCGACGGAAAGTGGTGGGATGAGCTGTCGATGAGCGTCCTCGAGTCCGACTGGCGGAAGCGGCAGGGCCGCGCTGCTTCGGACGAGGCGGCGCCTCGCAACGCTGCTTCGGACGAGGCGGCGCCTCGCAACCTGGCCGCTCGAATCAGGGGGAGATGACGGTGGCATCCAGGGGACCCGCCGCCGAGGCGGCGCGAGCGGCGTTCCGGGAACGAATGGACGCCAAGGGACATGCGGTCGAGAACGCCCGGGCTGCCGTCGGGGGGCTGGAGGCCGCCATCCAGGCCGGCACGCTGGTCCGCACTCCGCAGCTCGAGCAGATGCTGGGTGATCTGATGGTCGCGCTCGACCAGGATGAGGGTCAGAAGTTGGGCGGCAAGAGTGCCGAAGCAGCGAGGTTCATCCTCAGGGCCATCTCGCGCGAATTGGACAACGCCTGACCCGTGGCGGGCACAGGGGTCCCAAACCGGGCACTTGACTCTCCACCTGCCCGAGAGTCCACCATTGGGGCGTGGATGACGAACTGCTCTCGATCGGGCAATTCAGCCGGCTGACCGGTCTCTTGATCGGCGCCGTGCGCCACTACGACGAGCAGGATCTGCTCCGACCGGCCGCCATCGATCCGGTCACCTCCTATCGTCGATACCGACGAGCGCAAATCGAGACCGGGCGATCGATCGCGAGATTGCGACTCCTCGAGGTTCCGCTCGACGATATTCGACTTGTCATCACGGCCTACGATCCCGCCGCTCAGCGGCGCCACATTGCCGAGCACCGAGCGCGGATCGAGGCGAGGATCAACCAACTCCAGCGCGTTCTTCACGTCCTCGGACAGCTCAGCACCGGAAGGGAGCCCATCGTGTCAGATCGGGAACCGACGGCATCCACACCAACCGTCGACGCCGCCGGCCATCGACAACTCGGCGTGGATCTCTTCAACCACGTTTGGACGCTGCTTGAGAAGAGCGATCGAACGGCGGCCGAGACAGACGAGATGATCCATGCCGCCCATGCCTCGCGCTACCACTGGTCCCTGGCGGGCACGGAGATCAACCTCGCACGCGGCGAGTGGCAGGTTGCTCGTGTGTACTCCGTCCTCGGACGCGGAGAGCCGGCACTCTTCCACGCTGCACGCTGCCTGGCGCATGCCCAGGCGGCCGCCGCCGCTGGAGGGGCCGAGGATTGGGACCTCGCGTCGGCCTACGAAGCGATGGCGAGGGCCACCGCGGTCGCTGGTGACCGTGCTGCGGCGGCGATGTGGCGACAACGCGTCCTGGATGCCCTGCCCTTGATCGCGGATCCCGCCGACCGCGAAGTCATTGAGGGCGACCTGGGGACGCTGTCCGCCTGATCCGCTGTTGGATGACGGCTCCGCGGTGGGTGATGGCTCGGACATCCGCTGACGGCCCGAGGCTGCGGCCGACCCGCCACGGGCGGCCGCGGTGGATACTGGGCCCAGGTAACCCGCCGGAGCTCCTCTTCGAATGACCTTCTTCCGATTCGGAATGATGCTGGCCAGCCAGGCCTCGACCTGGCCGGAAATGCTCGACGCCGCGCGACGCATCGATCGACTCGACTATGACCACCTCTCGACGTGCGACCACCTGCACGCCATCGTCGGTGAGCCACTCCAGCCGATCTACGATGCGTTCCGACAGTTCTTCGGGCCACCGGAGCTCGTTGCGGAGAAACTCCTGGAGCACGTCGCGGCGGAATTCGACACCACGATCGCCGAGATGGCGACCCCCTACGACATCGAGACGATCGAGCGGCTCATCGGCGAGGTAAAGCCGCTCGTGGATCGCGGCTGAGCCCGAAACCCCTGTGACGAGCCCGAACGCGCCAATCACCGTGGCTGCGCCGAATGCCTCCCCGAGC
>JBDTQY010000132.1:0-2731 GCA_039931955.1 Chloroflexota bacterium | reverse complement strand
CGCAACGTGCTTCTTCATCAACAAGTGCGATCGGGAGAACGCCGCGCCAACGGCAGCGCTCGACGCCCTCCGAGCCGAGTTCGGGAACAAGGTGGCGCCGCTCCAGCTAGCCATCGGGGCAGCTGACACGTTCTCCGGATATGTCGACCTCGTCCATCGCCGGGCCTATCGCTGGGATGGCGCCACGGAGAGCGAGATCCCGATCCCGTCTGAACTCGAGTCGGAGGTTGCAATCCGTCGCGACCAGTTGCTCGAGGCCGCCTCCGAAGCAGACGACGACGTCCTCACCAAGTACCTCGAGGGCGAGGAGATTTCGGACGCCGAACTGGAAGCCTGCCTGCGGAAGGGCGTCAAGGAATCCGTCCTGGCGCCGGTCCTCGTTGGCAGCGCGGCCGCCGGGATCGGCCTGCGTGGCCTGCTCGACGCCTTCATTCGCTACCTGCCCTCCCCCGCCGATGAGGCACCCTCCGTTGCGACGGACCGCTCTGGCGCCGAAGTGTCGCTCCCGGCTGACGAAGACGGGCCGCTGCTCGTCCGAGTCTTCAAGACGGCGGCCGACCCATTCGTCGGGCGACTCACCTATCTGCGCGTCCTGTCGGGAACGCTCCACTCCCAGGCACACGCCTGGAACGCGTCACGCGGGGAAGACGAGCGCATCGGCCAACTGCTCCTCCTCCACGGCAAGGAGCAGGAGGCCATCGGCGAGCTGAAGGCCGGCGAGATCGGGGCCGTCGCGAAGCTCTCGGTCACCGCTACGGGCGATAGCCTGAGCGGGCGGGAGAATCCGCTTGTCCTTCCAGCCCTCGACTTTCCGAACCCAACCCTGATGGTCGCGATCGAACCGCAATCAAAGGCCGATCTTGACAAGATGGGGACGGCCCTCCAGCGCATGCTCGAGGAGGAATCGACAGCCCGGCTTGAGCGGAGCGACGCCGGTGAGCAAGTCCTCATCACGATGGGCGAAGCCCACACGGCCGTGATCGTCGAGCGTCTCAAGCGAAAGTTCGGTGCGGCAATCGTGACCCGCACACCACGTGTTCCCTACCAGGAGACGATCCGAGGCAAGGTCCAGATCCACGGCCGATACAAGAAGCAGACCGGCGGTCACGGCATGTTCGGCGACGTCTGGCTGGAACTGGAGCCGAACCCGGGCGGCGGGATCGAATTTGCCGAGCGGGTCGTGGGCGGGTCGGTCCCGAAGCAGTTCTTCCCGGGCGTCGAGAAGGGCATCAGGGAAACGGCGGCGGAGGGCGTGGTCGCGGGATACCCTCTGTCCGACTTCCGGGCGACGCTCTACGACGGGTCCTTCCACAACGTCGACTCCAACGAATTGTCCTTCAAGATCGCCGCCTCGATGGCGCTCAAGGATGGCGTTCACCAGGCGAAACCGGCACTCCTCGAGCCGATCATGAGTGTGATCGTCCACGTTCCCGAGGCCTACATGGGCGAGGTGAATCGCGATCTCAACGGTCGGCGCGGGCGGGTCCTCGGCCTCGACATCGTGGACGGGATGCAGTCGATCACGGCCACGGTTCCGCAGTCGGAGCTGTTCTCGTACGCGACCGAACTTCGATCAATCACGGGCGGCCGCGGTACGTTCCAGGCAACCCTGGATCACTACGACGATGTGCCCTCGCACATTGCGGAGAAAGTGATCGAGGAGCACCGCAAGCACGGGGACACCGGCGCCGGACACTGACCGGCCGCCGGGACTTCATCCCGTCGCCGCCCGAGGCTCGGCGTTCGTCCGCCCGGGACTCGGGATCCCGGCCTTGTGGCCCGCCTGGCGCTGGGTCGGACCTTCAGGTCGTCGCGTTGATCGCTTCGGTCAGTGGCATCGTGCCGTCGTAGAGCGCGCGGCCCACGATGGCACCGCGGCAGCCGACGGCACGGACCGCCTTCAGGTGTTGGGTCGTGGCGATCCCTCCGGCCGCGATCACGCGAGCCGCGGGATTCTCCATCGTCATGGCGAGCAGCTCGAGATCTGGCCCGCCAAGCACCCCGTCGCGCGCGATGGCGGTGACCTCGAACCAGACGACGCCGACCGCCAGCAGGCTGGCAAGGGCCTTTCCCACCGGGACACCTGCCGCCCCGCTGACCCAACCCTGGCCCACCGCGAGGCCATCCCGGACGTCGATGGACACGGCCACCTTGTCGGGGCCATGGTCGCGAATGAGCGTCTCGACAAAAGCAGGATCAACCAGCGCGCGCGTTCCGATGACCGCTCTCACAGCACCCTCTGCGAGGACCGCCGCAACGCCATCCGTGGAACGCAGGCCGCCGGCCACCTCGACGGCCACCCCGGGTCCCACGCTCTGAATAACTGCGCTGATTGCTGCTGCGTTAGCGCGGGATCCGTCACGAGCACCATCGAGGTCGACCAGGTGAAGTCCGGTCGCTCCCCCATCGACAAAGAGCCGTGCAGCCGCGACTGGGTCTGTCGCGAAGACGGTCTCGCGGGCGAAATCCCCGCGCTCGAGCCGGACTACCTGACCACCCCGGATATCTATCGCGGGAAGCAATTGAAACGCGCGGTCGCCGAATCCGTCGTGGGCCGTGTCGCCATGCTTGCGTACTATCATGCTACTACGCTAACATAGTGTGACGAGAACACGCATCCCACCTGCGAGGTACATGACCATGGCAGCGCCCGACTCCTGGCGGACCGAGGATACTCACGCGCTCTTCGCGGCGATTCTTCGGCTCGAGTCAGTGGATGAAGCCGAGGGGT
>JBDTQY010000131.1:0-2368 GCA_039931955.1 Chloroflexota bacterium | reverse complement strand
GGGTCCATCAATCTCCACAACACGGTCCAGGCGGGATCGGTTGCAGTGTGGCCCGTCGGTCAGGCGGCCGCGAGCACCTCGATCTCCCCGGTTGGCTGGACGAGGAAGATCCAGATGTCCCAGGCGACATGGCTGACGATCAGCGCGCCGAGCGGTACGCCGGCGGCGTACAGCGCGCACCAGTGCGCCCCGGCGACACCCGCCGCGCCCATGAGCGTGAAGTTGCCCGACGTCACGTGCACGCCGCCGTAGGCACCGGCAGCGAGGGCTGCGCCGCGCCACCGTCCAAAGCGGCGCATCAGGGCGGCCTGGATGAGGCCCCGCCAGAAGAGCTCCTCGGCCGGCCCGACGACAGCCGCCAGGCGGGTTGCGATTTCCTCCCGCGGACGCAAGGTCCGCAGGGCATAGATCTCGCGGATCTGGGCATCTCCGCCCGGCACAGCACGTCGCGCGAACCGGTCGCCGATCTGGAACGTCACATACAGGATCGCTGCCGAGGCGAGGCCGAGCGGGATATGCCACCACCGAATGCGCGCCCGCCGGGCTGGCGCGGAGGTCGCGAGTGCCAGTGCGCCGAGGGTCGCGCCGGTCCATGTCATCCGATCCCAGAACCGCTCTCGTGGCCCACGGAATGTGGCCGTGAAGGCGATCGCCGCCGCGCCGAGCCCGAGGGCCAGGGCGACCGACCCAGGAGCCGACGACCCCGTGGCCGCCTGCCCCGCAGACGGCGGCGCCGTCGAGTCGGAGCCGAAATCGTCAGCCACGGGCGAGCCCCGACAGGAGCAGTCCGACCACCAGCAGCCCCCCGAACGCGAGATGCAGGCGGGCTGTCTGGAGGTCGATCATGGCGATGGCACGCGCCTGACCCGTGGCTCCGAGCTCGGCTGAACGCACGACCTGGGCGAGGAAGGGCAGCGAGAGGATCGCGACGAGCGTCGCGGGCGGCAACCAACCACCGGCGACCGACAGGCCAAGGGTCATGTAGGCGCCCAGGACGAGGGCCACGTAGCCGTAGTGCGCCCACTCCCGACCGACCCGCGACGAGAGCGTCACGATCCCGGCTCGGGTGTCCTCGCTGATATCCCGCCACTCGTTGCCGTGGAGGATGGCGGCGACCAGGAGGCCGACCGGTACTGAGAGGATCAGCGCCACGGAACTCCACGTCCCGGTCACGGCAAAGTAGCTGCCGACGACCATGAGTGGACCCATCAGGACGAAGACAAGCGGCACGCCGAGGGCGTGGTACTTGTACTGGAGCGGCGGGGCAGTGTAGCCCCAGCCCCCGACAAGGCCGGCAAGGCCGAGCACAACGATCGCCGGCCCGCGCAGCGCGACCAGGTAGAGGCCGACGGCGATGGCCAGCGCGAATGCGAGGCCCGCCAGGAGGAAGGCCGCGCGCTCTGTCATCCGGCCTTTGACGATGGCGTGACTCGCCCGTGGCGAGACGATCGTGTCGATGCCCTGCCGAACGTCGTAGATCTCGTTGACGATGTTCGTTCCCGAGTGGAGGAGCACGCCCCCCGCAAGCGCCGCAAGGGCCGGCAGCCAGGAGAATCGGCCGTCGACCGCGGCCAGTGCCGCCCCGGCTGCAACCGGAATGACCGAGGCGGTGTAGGCAAAGGGGCGAAGGATCTCCCAGGCGGCGCCCAGGCGGCGCCGGACTGCCTCCACGGTCCCGAGGCGGCGGTCGTCGTCCAGTCGGCCGCTGGCGGCGCGTCCGGACGACGCACCATCGTTGCGATCGGCTTCCGCCGAGCGACCGTCGGCGGCGCCGGCGAGCGACCCAGGCTCCACCACCACGGGGCGCGCCTGGGCTGTGGAAACGACCGTCGGAGCGGGCAGGTCTGCGTACAGTCGGGCTGCCGCGATCAGTTCGTCGATCTGCTTCGACTCCTGCAGGACAGGCTGGAGGAGCGGGAGCCGTAGTCGCGTGCCGACGGTGAAGGCGATCGCCTTCTCTGCGACGTCCTCGCGGGTCCCGCACAGCATGAATGCATCGAGCAGCTCATCCGGGATGAGGTTTCCGGCGCTCGTGAAGTCCTCGGCTCGCCAGGCGGCTGCGATCGCATCACGAAGGGCCGGATCGAACCCGGCCCGGCCGAGCGAAATATCCGACAGGACGGACATCATGTAGATGACGAAGGGCTCGCGCTTGGCCCGGTTGAGTGCCTCGCGGCGAGTCCGGTCAACGAGGGAGAGCAGGTATCCGGCCGATTCGATGGCCGCCGGATCCCGACCCGCGGCGACGGCCGACTCGTCGAGCCGATCCAGGATGCCCCGCAGTGATGGGATGGACTCTGCAGGACGAGCAAGGTAGCCATCGGCCTTGCGCCCCGCCAGTTCAACGAACTCCTTCCGGTACGCGGCG
>JBDTQY010000130.1:0-4617 GCA_039931955.1 Chloroflexota bacterium | reverse complement strand
TGCCGCGGTCGTGATCTGTGACCGAGAAGACGGCACGGTACGCGTCGAGGATCGCCCGGAGCTGACCCACGAGTCTGTCGAAGTCCTTGGCGCCCATCGACGAACGCGCACGTCAGTAGGCGGCGAGCTTGCGGATCCCGGCCGCGATCTTCTCCGGATTGACCATGAACCAGTCCTCGAGGACGTGGTTGTATGGCACGGCGGGCACGTCGGGACCCGCGACCCTCGTGACGGGTCCGTCCAGGTAGTCGAATGCTTCCTCGGCCACGATCGCCGCGACTTCCGCGCCATAGCCCCCGAACCGGTTGTCCTCGTAGACCACCAGGCATTTGCCGGTCTTTCGGACGGAGTCGAGGACGGTCTCCTTGTCCAGCGGCCGGAGCGTCCGCAGATCCACGACCTCGACGCTGATGCCCTCGTCGGCCACGATGTCCGCGGCCTCGAGCGCGTGGTGCGCCATGAGGCCGTAGGCGATCAACGTGATCTGGCTCCCCGGTCGGGTGATGGCCGCTCGCCCGAGGGGGATCGTGTAGTCCGTGTCCGGCACATCGCCCCGCACGGACCGGTACATCTTCTTGTGCTCGAAGAAGAGCACCGGGTCGTTGTCGCGGATTGATGAGCGCAGCAGGCCCTTGGCGTCATACGGGGTCGACGGGATCACGATCTTGAGGCCCGGAATGTGAGCGAAGAAGGCCTCGACCGACTGCGAGTGATACAGGGCGCCATGCACCCCGCCGCCGTACGGCGCGCGGATGGTCATCGGAACCGCGAAGCCGTTGTTCGAGCGGTAGCGCATGCGCGCCGCCTCCGACAGGATCTGGTTGAAGGCGGGGAAGATGAAGTCGGCGAACTGGATCTCCGCGACCGGCCGCAGGCCATTCATCGAGGCGCCGATCGAGGCGCCGACGATCATCGATTCCGTCAACGGCGTGTCTATGACCCGGTCATCGCCGAACTCGGTCCACAGGCCGTCGGTCGCCAGGAACACGCCGCCCTTCTTGCCGACGTCCTCACCAAGCACGATGACGGACGGATCGCGACGCATCTCGTCGGCGAGGGTCTCCCTGATGGCCTCAATGAACGTCTTGAGGGCCATCAGTCGTCCCCGGATTCTGAGCCATGTCCTGGAGCCGGCCCAAGACCCCAGGGTGGCGGTTCCTCTGAAGGCCACTCCTCGGCGTACACCCAGCGCATCGCGGTCGAGGGATCTGGATCCGGTTCGGCCTCGGAGTGATCGGTGGCGGCGTCCACCTCGGCGATGATCTCAGCCTTGATCCGGGCCTCCAGTTCCTCGGTCAGAACGCCGGCCTCCTGGAGTTGCGTCCGAAAGTGCGGGAGCGCATCGAGGGCCTTGAGGCCGGCCAGCTCCTGCTCCGGGCGGTACTTGGTCTGCTGGTCGTCGGACGAGTGGGCGGTCAGGCGAATGACCTTGGCCTCGATGAGGGTTGGGCCGTCGCCACGCCTGGCTCGCTCGACCGCCTCCCGTGCGGCCGTATAGCAGGCCAGGACATCGGAGCCGTCCACCACGACGCCGGGGATTCCGTAGCCGGAGGCGCGATCGGCCACGTTCTCGGTCGCCAGCTCGCGTTCGCTTGGAACGCTGATGGCATATCCGTTGTTCTCGATGACCAGGATGAAGGGCAACTTGTGAATGGCCGCGAAATTGAGCCCCTCGTGGACGTCGCCCTGGTTGGAGCTACCCTCGCCCATGGAGGTCATGGCAACCTGGCCGGACTTCCGGATCTTGGCCGCGAGTGCAATGCCGACGGCATGGAGCATCTGCGTCGCGACCGGCGAGGACAAAGAGAGCAGGTTGTTCTCAGCGTTGCCGTAGTGACCCGGCATCTGCCGACCACCGGACGACGGATCACTGGCCTTGGCGTACTGCGCCATCAGGATGTCCTGGGCCGTCATGCCGAAGGCCAGGCAGGTCGCGATGGATCGATAGAACGGCGCGATCCAATCCTTCTTGCGCTCGAGGGGCCAGGCGATGCCGACCTGGGCTCCCTCGTGGCCCTGACCGCTGATCACGAAGGGGATGCGACCCGCCCGGTTGAGGATCCACATCCGCTCATCAACGGCACGGGCGAGTGCGACCGTCCGATACATCGCGATGAGATCCGCATCGGTCAGGTCAACCGAAGCCGCGAGGTCGGATCGGTTGCGCTTCGTGGCGCTCATCCGCTGGGAGTCCTCGGCCTCAGAAGTTGATGGATCGGCCGTCGACGGCCATTGCCGCCTCGCCGACGATCTCGGAGAGTGTCGGGTGGGCGTGGGTCGCGGCACCGATTTCCCAGGGAGTCGCGTCCAACTCGAAGGCGAGCGACGCCTCGGCGATCAGGTCAGTCGCATGCGGCCCCA
The DNA here is from genome assembly GCA_039931955.1 of Chloroflexota bacterium. Taxonomy (GTDB): domain Bacteria; phylum Chloroflexota; class Limnocylindria; order Limnocylindrales; family CSP1-4; genus UBA5189. The sequence continues at coordinate 2,256 of JBDTQY010000130.1, read as the reverse complement.
CGAGATGGATGCCGAGGGTGTCGTTCGTGTCGCGGTGCCCGATGACCTTCGCAAACCCCTCGTACTCGCCACCGATGAGGGCCTTGGCGATGGCCTGGAACGGCACCTTGCCGATCTTGTACGGGATCTCTCGCTCCTCGCACTGCTGCTCGGTCAGGCCGATTGAGGCGATCTCGGGCCGGCAGTACGTGGCTCGCGGCTGCTTGACGTAGTCGATCGGATGGATGTCCTTGTCGCCCGCGATGACGTGTGCGGCGACGAGGCCCTCGTGAGCTGCGGTATGCGCCAGCAACAGGCCGCCGACGATGTCACCGATCGCGTACAGGTGCTGCTCCTTCGTTCGCATCCGGCCGTCGACCTTGACAAACCCTCGTTCCAGCTCTGCCTTCGTCGTCTCGAGCCCCACGTCCTCGACATTGGGGGCCCTGCCGGTCGCGACCAGGAGCAGCTCTGCCCCGATCTGCGACGCCTCCTTGCCCTCTGGCCCGACCGTGAGCTTCACGCCCGACTTGCCGACCTTGACCTTGGCCGCATCGAAACGGGCGTTCGTCATGACGGTAACGCCTCGCCGAACGAGACTTCGCTCCAGGACCTGGCTGACCTCGCGATCCTCGGCCGGAACGACGGCCGGGAGGTACTCCAGGAGGGTGACCTTCACGCCGAGATCGTGATACATCGAGGCAAATTCGACGCCCACCGCCCCCGCGCCGATGATGATCACGTCCTTAGGCAGCGCGTCGGTCCTGAGCACGTCGTCCGAGGTCACGATCCGCTTGCCGTCCGGGTCCAGCCCGGGTAGCGACTTGACGCGCGAGCCCGTGGCCAGGATGACGTCCGTGCCCTGGAGTACTCGCTCCCCGCCGGTGCCTGGCTTACCGTCTTCTCCATGCATCAGGACGCGGACCGTGGTGGGCCCTTCGAGTCGCCCTCGACCCTGAATCCAGGCGACCTTGTTCTTGTCCACGAGCGTCTTTAGCCCGGTCCACATCCGCTTGACGACCTGGTCGCGCCGGGCTGCCATACGGCCATAGTCGATGGCCGCATCTCCCTGAAGGTCGATCCCGTAGTCCTTGGCGTGCCGGATTCGTTCAGCGAAGCCCGCTGACTCGAGGAGCGCCTTGGTTGGGATACAGCCGCGATGGAGGCAGGTCCCACCGATCTTGTCCTCGTCGACAAGGGCTACCCGGAGGCCGAGCTGCGCGGCACGAAACGCTGCGCTATAGCCACCGGTACCCGCACCGAGAACGACGAGGTCGAAGTCATTGGAAGATCCGACGGCCATGGTCAGACAGGCTCCGCGAGGGGGTTGGAGTACAGGTGGGGCGCGGCGACAGCGCGTCTGCGGACCGGTCGTCCGGGAAGGTGGGTCATCACGTCCGATGGTACGCGTGGGGTCGCGCAAGGCGCAACCGGGGTCGCGCAAGGCGCAACCGGGGTCCCGAAAGACGCGATCGGGGTCAAGAAGGGCAGACCCGAGGGGCTGGATCGCGGTGCTAGACTCGGCCCTGGTCGGGCCGCCGCTGATCCCAGATCGGATGCTCGGTAATCTGGCCGGAAGGGGAAGTGTGGACGCGGTCGTCCTTCGCGTACTGCTCATCGCCGGCGCCTACCTGGCGGGATCGATTCCGTTCGGCGTGGTCGTTGCCAGGCTGAGTGGGGGTCCCGATCCGCGGACGATCGGATCCGGTAGAACCGGTGGCACCAACGCTCTTCGGGCCCTTGGTCGAAAGTGGGCCACGGTCGTCGTCGCCGGAGATGTCCTCAAGGGGGCCGTGCCGGTCCTCGTCGCCCGCTTTGTAACGAACGACGACTCAGCCATCGAGGTAATGTGCGCGGCCGCGGCTGTCATCGGAAGTTCACGCAGCGTCTTTCTGCGATTCCATGGCGGGCGAGGTGTCGGCACCGGCGTTGGGACCACCCTGGTCATCGAGCCGATCGCCGTCCTCATCGCGGCGCCCGTCTTCGTCGGCGTGATCCTGCTGACCCGCTACGTCTCTCTGGGATCGCTCCTCGGATCCGCGGCCTTCTTCCCCGCCATGATCATCATCTGGGCAGTGGCATCAGGCACTGTGCCGCCGGCCTACCTGGCCTGGGGTGCGGTGGCACCTGCCCTGATCTGGTTCGCCCACGCGGACAACATCGATCGCCTCATCCACGGCAAGGAGCGCAAGTTCGACCTGGGACTCCTCGGCGGACGAGGGCACGGATCCGCCTGATGCCTCAGGCCGTACTGTCCCGGGAATCAAAACGACCCGG
>JBDTQY010000129.1:0-4397 GCA_039931955.1 Chloroflexota bacterium | reverse complement strand
GGACCTGTACACCCTCCAGGCGCACCTGCCCGAGGGCACGGTTCGCGACCGCAAGATCGTCATCCTCGGGGACGTCATGCACTCGCGGGTGGCTCGCAGCAACCTCTGGTCGCTGACGGCGTCGGGTGCCGATGTCTGGGTCTGTGGCCCCGCCACCCTCCTCCGCGGTTTCGATGCCTGGGGCGCCGCCGGCGTTGATGGCTCCCGACGATTCACGGTGACCTCGGACATCACCGCCGCCCTGCGCAATGCGGACGCCGTCATGGCGCTTCGCCTTCAGCGGGAGCGGATGGCGGGCGGGCTGCTGCCGTCGCTGCGCGAGTACGCCGCCCGGTTCGGTCTGACTCGCGCGCGCCTCGCCCTCGCCCGGCCGGACGCCCTGGTCCTGCACCCTGGCCCCATGAACGAAGGTGTCGAGATCGCTGCCGATGTCGCTTCCGGCGCTCGCTCCCTGATCACGAACCAGGTCGCCAACGGGGTGGCCATCCGGATGGCCGTCATGTACCTCCTGGCCGGGGCACGCCAGTGACCGGCCGAGCTGCTGCCAAATCGGCGGCCGCGTCGGGCACCACCGGCACCGCGGGCAGCGAAGGGACCACGAGGGCCATTGGCGCGCGAATGGCCGATCTTGAGATCAGCCGGGCCTGGCTGGTGGATCCCGGATCCGGACGGGAGGGCCCGGGTGAGATCGTGGTCACGGATGGCGTGCTCGAGGCCGTCACCTGGCTCGAGGGCGCCGAGGCAGACGGGGTGGACGCCAACGGGATCGTCGTGGCACCGGGTTTCCTGGATCTCCACGTGCACTTCCGCGAGCCCGGCAACGAGGATGCCGAGACGATCGCGACCGGCCTGTCCGCTGCAGCCCATGGCGGGTTCACGGCGGTCTGCGTCATGCCGAACACCACCCCGGCGCTCGACGAGCCGTCGGTCCTGGCGAGGATGCGCAACGCGGCGGCCGCCTCGGGCTCTCCCGTGACCATGCTCGCGCATGGCGCGGTGAGCGTGAACCGGGCAGGGGAGCAGCTTGCCGCGCTGGGCGAGCTCGCGGATGCCGGCGTGGTTGGTTTCAGTGACGATGGTGCACCCGTCTGGTCGGCCACCCTGTTCCGGCATGCGCTCGCCTACGCGGGAATGCTCGGGCTGACGGTCGTGGACCATCCGGAAGACCTCACCATGACGACCGGTGCCGAGGCCAGTGAGGGGCTGGTCGCGACCGTCCTCGGGCTGCAGGCCTGGCCGAGCGCTGGCGAATCGAGCGCCGTCGCGCGGGACATCGCCATCCTCGGAGACGTGGTGCGCGACGTGCCGGGTGCGCGACTGCATCTCACGCACCTGTCCACGGCCGCATCGCTCGATCTGGTCCGCCGAGCCAAGGCCGCCGGACTGCCGGTCACCTGCGACGTGACTCCGCATCACCTGGCCCTCACCGACGAGTGGATCGCGGGTGCCCGGCGCTGGAGCTGGGACGCGCTCGATGACCAGGGTGCCGCTCGGGACCCATGGCGAGATGGCGTCGCCACGGGTCGGCGGTACGACCCTGCGCTGCGTGTCAATCCGCCGCTCCGGGCGGCGACGGACGCCATGGCCTGCCTGGCGGCCGTCGCCGACGGCACCGCCGACGCGATCGCGACCGATCACGCCCCGCACACCGAAGTGGACAAGTCCGTCGAGTTCGGTCTGGCTGCCACCGGAATCAGCGGGATCGAGACGGCTCTCGGTCTCGTCCTGGCCGCCGTCGATGCCGGACGGGTTCCTCTGGCGATCGCCATCCGCGCCCTGACGGTCGGTCCGGCCCGCGTGCTCGGGGATCGTGCGCCGGGTGGTGGCGTGCCAGGGCTCACCGAAGGCGCCGTCGCGGATCTCGTCGTCTTTGATCGAGCGGATCGTTGGGAGATCACGGCGGAGTCACTCGCATCGAAGGGCAAGAACGCGCCGATGATCGGGCGGTCGCTGGGTGGGCGCGTGCTCCTGACCGTGGCGGCCGGGCGCGTGGCCTACGAGGCTCCGGAGGCTGACGAGGCGCCGTAAGCCCCGCCGGCCCGAACCGCCCCACCCGAGCTGGCGGACCGCTACGATGGGACCGATGGTCAGGCCTTCCCTCAACCGCGACTACGAGCGCCGTCCGTACTGGCACGCCACGATGCCGCCCCTGCACGATCGCAGCGGCCGACAGCTCCCGGACACGGTCGACGTCGCGATCGTGGGCGGCGGGTACACGGGTGTTGCGGCGGCCCGCAAACTCGCCCTCCAGGGGGCAAGGGCCGTCCTGCTTGAGGCCCGAACGCTCGGCTGGGGTGCCTCCACGCGCAACGGCGGCATCGTGCACCCCGGCTTCAAGTGGGGTCCGCAAACGCTGGCGAAGCGCTACGGCGACGACGCTGCGCGCGCCATGTTCGCCGAATCCTTTGAGGCCTTCGAGCTCGTCTCCGGGCTGATCCGCGACAACGGGATCGACGCCGAATTGCGTACCAGCGGGTGGCTCGAACTCGCCTGGGCCCCGAGCCACGCTGCGGACTTTCCCGAGCAGGCGGCGGCCCTGGAGCGCCTTGGGATGCGCGCCCGCGTGATCGACAGGAGCGCGCTTGGCGAGGAGATCGGCACGGACGCCTACTACGGCGGCCTGGCCATCGATCCGGGCGGAGTCCTGCACCCCGGCAAGTGGTTTGCCGGCCTCGTCGGGATGGCGGAACGTGCAGGCGCCGACCTCCATGAAGCGACGCCGGTCACCGCGATCCGTCGACAGCGCGATGGTCGGTTCGTGGTGGAGACCTCGCGCGGAGCCATCCTGGCCCGGGACGTCCTGGTCGCGACCAACGGCTACGCAGATGGCGCGGCTCCATCAATTCGACGCCGGATCGTGCCGGTTGGCAGCTACATCATCGCCACGGAACCGCTGTCACCCGACCTCGCTCGCTCGATCTCACCGACGGGTCGGGCCTATTACGACACCAGGAACTTCCTCTCCTATTGGCATGTCTCGGCGGATCGCCGGCTGATCTTCGGAGGGCGGGTCAGCTTCCTGCCCACGAGCGTGGATCGAACCGCCCGCCTGCTTCAACAGCGGATGCTGGAGATCCATCCACAGGTCGCGGACCACCGGATCGACTATTCGTGGGGCGGGAAGGTCGCTCTGACGCTGGATCGGATGCCGCATATCGGCCGGATCGGCGGCGTCATGTACGCAACCGGTTACTCGGGAACCGGTGTTCTGATGTCCAGCTACCTCGGGACGCGAGCCGCGGAGTGGCTCGGTGGCGGGGAGCCCCCAGCGCTGGCGCGTCTGCGATTCCCGCTGATACCGGCACCGTTCGAGGGTCGAGCCTGGTTCCTGCCCCTGGTGGGTGAGTTCTTCCGGATGCAGGATCGGCTCGCTGTTCGTGACGTTGGCGCCGCAAGTGCCGCCCAGACCGCGGAGACCGCGCCACCGGCCGCGCCGAGGTCCGACCCCGGCACCTAGTCCAGTTCTTCAGCCAGCTCGCGGAGCGTGTCGAGCAACCCCTCGACGTCGGACGCCGTGGATTGGGTATTGAGGATCCCCGCCCGCAGCCACGTCGTGCCTCGCAGCCGCGTGGTCGAGACCCATCCCGCACCCGATACCTCGAGGGCGCGCTGGAGTGCGTCCTGGTGATCGTCCAGCCGGGGGCCATCCAGGCCAGCGACAAGGTGGCGGAAACAGACCACGGACAGTGGCGGGATCGCCGGAAGGGCCTCGAAGTCGGCGCTGCCGCGGATCACCAGGGCGAGATGGGCCGCGAGGTCGTTGTTAGCCTCGATCAGACGCCCAAGGCCGGCGGTCCCGAGATGCCGCCAGGAGAACCACAGCTTCAGGGCTCGCCACCGCCGCGTGCCCTCAAACCCCAGCTTCCAGAAGTTCAGGCCCTCGTCGTGTGGATCAATCGCCCCCGACGCGGCCGAGCCCGTCGTCTGAGCCGTTGAGCCATGGCCGGCTCGGTAGTACTCGGGGCGCCGAGATCCGAACACCTGCTCGAGAAGTTCGCCTCGCCGGACCATGAGCCCGCCGATGTCGTAGGCCTGGAAGAACCACTTGTGCGGATCGACGGTGACCGAGTCGGCTCGATCCAGGTCAGCGACCCGCCCGGCATCCCGGGCCGAGAGGAGGGCCGCGGCGCCGTAGGCCGCGTCCACGTGCAGCCACAGATCTTCGGCAGCCGCCAGTTCCGCGAGCTCGCCGACCGCATCGACGGCCCCGGTGTTCGTCGAGCCGGCGACGGCGGCGATCGCAATCGGATTCAGGCCCGCCCGCCGATCGGCGGCGACGGCGTTGGCGACCGCAGCGCCCCTCAGGCGGAAATCGGCGTCAGCCGGCACCGTGACCAGTGTCTCGGGCGGAAAGCCGAGCTCATCGAGAGCGCGACCGATCGAGAAGTGGCTCTGAT
>JBDTQY010000128.1:0-4021 GCA_039931955.1 Chloroflexota bacterium | reverse complement strand
CCCGGCGATCTGCCGCGCCTCCGGCAGCGCGGACAAGGCGCCCACTGCCACGATGAACGGCAGGAGAACCAGGGACGCGATGGCAGTACGGCGGCGAACCTTGATCTTGCTACCTCCGGCGGCTGTCGGGTATCGGTGCGACGATACCCCGGTCCGGCGGGTGACCGGGCCGGAGCGAGGGATATCACGCGGATGACGATCGAAGGTGGGGCCCCGGCGCTCCTGCGCGCAGTAGGCCTCCTCCCCGATGGGCCGGTGCTCTGGGGCCGCCCCCTCACCAGCAGATCATCGGGCGTCTATCTCGTTGAGCTCGCGGGGCCGATAACCGGATCGCCAATCGACTCGAGGCGTATCAACACCTGGATCGAGCGCCTCCCCGATCTCATGCTTGACGGAACCAGGCCAACGGCCCGGACCCTCGGCGCCCGGCTCGCCTCGTTCTGGCTTCCGGCCGAAACCGTCGTCTACATCGGAGGAACAAAGGGGAGCGTCGGTGGCAGGGCCCTCGCGCTCGCCCATCATGTCCTGGGTGATCGGCGCCCACATGCCGACGGGCATTGGCTGCATGCGCTGTTGGGCATCGAGCGGGCCAGGATCTGGTGGGCCGAGACGGAAGCCGTGGAGGAGTACCTCGACGCGCTCCTGGACCGTTTCCTGGAAGCCGCAGCGAGCAGGGCGGTCGAGGACATGGCCCCTCCCCAGGGGCGCGTCGCGGGCGCGCTCATGCTCCCGTGGGCGAACACGAGGCGACCCACCGGCGAGCGCCAGCCGCATGGGATCACGGGTGCGATCGCCCCGGACGACACGCCCAAGGCGGTGCCGACACACGTCGTTGAGTTGCCCGGCGGAGATGCCGACGGGGCACGACCGGATGCACATGGGACGGGGATTACGCGACGTGGCCTGCGCGCGACGGCTCCCGGGGATCGCCCCAAGGCGGGAACCACACCGAGGCGCGCCGCTGCCGGCCCTCGGCATTCGGCGGATGCTGCGGCTGCGGCCCGAGCCGCGCGAACCGAGCCCATTCCCATGACGGCCGGTGCCCTTGAGCGGCTGGAGTCCGAGTTGCATGACATGACGCAGCTCCGGCGACCCGAAGTGGTGGCCCGGATCAAGGCCGCTCGCGAGCACGGCGACCTCAAGGAGAACGCCGAATACCAGGCGGCAAGAGAGGAACAGTCGTTCCTCGAGGGTCGAGTCCGGCTCCTGGAGGAGCGGAAGCGCAACTCGGTCCTCATCGCGGAGTCCGTGACCGGCCGGGTGTCGCTGGGTTCGGTTGTGGTCCTTGAGACGGAGGGCGATACCGTGACGTATACGATCGTCGGCACCACGGACGCCGACCCGAGCGCCGGGCGGATCAGTTCCTCGTCGCCGGTGGGCGCTGCTCTCATCGGTGCATCGGCCGGGTCGACGGTCCAGGTGCGCACCCCGCGCGGCCCCGTCGCTTACCGCGTGGTCGAGGTCAGGTAGGCACCGGTGCGCGTTTCATTGCCGCGCTCCCGTCGGATCGTCGCCCTCCTGGCGGCCTTCGTCGTGGTGGCCACCGGGTGCGGCGCCGCTGCCACGCCGACGCCGTCATGGCCCGCCGGATCGCTGGTCGTGACCGCCAAGGACCGCAAGTTCGACACCCGCGAACTTCGGTTCTCGAACGACGACGAAACGCAACTAGTGTTCGTGAACGCCGATTCCGAAGCACACAACATCGTCATCAGGACACAGCCCAGGTTCGCGGGGGACGTGGTGTTCAAGTTCCCACCGATCTCGAAGGGTTACACCGTCGTGACCGTTGGTCCGCTGGAGCCGGGGAGCTACTTCTTCCTGTGTGACGTTCATCCGCAGATGAAGGGCACCGTCGTCGTGACCTGATCAGCCCTGGATCGAGCGCAGGAAGCTCGCGACCCTGTCGAGCACGTCGTCCAGGACCGGCCGCAGGCCATGCCCGAGCCGGGGGTAGGTCACCAGCTCCGCGCGCTCCAGAAGCGGGACGGCCTTCCGCAACAACTCGATCCGGGCGAACGGATCCGATTCGCCGGACAGGAGCAGGACCGGGCAGCTGACCCGTGGCCAGTGGGACACGCGGGCATCGGCCTTCTCGGGTGATCCGGGTGGATGGAGCGGGTAGCTGAACAGGACCAGGGCGAGATAGCCACTCGCTGGATCCGCGGCGGCCAGGCTGGCCACGCGCCCGCCGTACGAGTGTCCGCCGACGACGGAAGCGGGGCCATCCGGCACAGCAGCCCGCCACGCGGGGACGGCGTCCTCCGCCCGCCGCTTCGGGAGGTCGATCGCGCTCGAGTCGATGCCCCGCGCCAGCAGGCCCATCACGAACGGAGCCATCGAGGCGGCCGTGCCGCTTGCGCCATGGCCGAGGTAGACGCGTCTGGTCATTGGCTCAGGGTACCTGTCGACAGCCTATGCTCGGGCCATGGATGACCGCACGCGCTGCTGGTGGGCGATCGGCGAGCGACCCGATCCGCTGATGCAGGCGTACCACGACGAGGAATGGGGCGTGCCCGTGGCAGGCGAGGCCGATCTGTTCGAACGCCTCATCCTGGAGGGCTTCCAGGCGGGCCTGTCGTGGCAGACCATTCTCAGGAAGCGGGGAGCCTTTCGGGCTGCCTATCGCGGATTCGATCCCCGGATCGTGGCGGAATTTGGTGACGAGGACCGGCTTCGGCTGCTCGCGGACGCCGGCATCGTCCGCAACCGGTCAAAGATCGCTGCCTCGATCGGCAACGCCAGGGCATTCCTCACTGTCGGCGAGGCGTTCGGATCCTTTCGCGCCTACCTCGACGCGGAGGTGCCGGGCCCACCGCCACGCCTCTCCGCGTCAGCCACGATGGCCGACATCCCGACAACGACGGCCGCCGCCTCAGCCCTGTCGGCCGACCTTCGGCGCCGTGGGTTCGGGTTCGTAGGACCCACCATCGTCTACGCCTTCATGCAGAGCATCGGCCTGGTGGACGACCACCTCCCGGGCTGCTTCCGGTACCGCGGCTAGAGTTCGCGGCGCCGGAGCGACAAGCTCGCGAGTCCCAGCACCATGACGACCCACGCGACGCTCCAGGCGAGGAACAGCGGCGAAGGCGGCGTGGCCGCGAAGAAGGGATTTGCCTCGGCGAGCGGCTGGCTTGACGCAGCCGCGATGACCACCGCGGGCTCGAGGCCGTGGATCACCCCGCGCCACAGTCCATCCGTCGGAAGGATCGTCCGCCCGAGATTGCCCACCATCTCCAGGTTGATGCCCGAACCGTTGGCAGCAAGAGCCGTGCCGACGCGCTCAATCGCACCGGCCATCCATGCGAGGCCGAACAGGACCACGGTGACCGCGCCGGCCGCAATGGGGGGTAGCCGAGTCGAGAGCAGGAGACTGAAACTGAGGGCGACGATCCCCTCGGCGGCCATATAAGCCACCGGTGCCACGATCGATGGCGGCGTGTAGCCGGAAATCCACCCGATCACCAGGATGGCCAGCGTGGCGGACCCGGAGCCGTAGGCCACGACCACGACCGCCAGGCCAAGCCAGCGGCCGAGGAGGTACGACGATCTACGGATCGGCCGGGCCAGGATCGCCAGCGCGATGCCGGACTCCAGATCGGACGCGATGGCCGGAGCGCCGAGAAACGCAGCGGTCATGGCCAGGACGAAGCTGAACTGGAAGGCGATGAAGATCAACAGCTGGGAAATCCCGATCTGGAGCGTCAGCTCGGGATTTCCGGAGGCCCGGTAGTCCGAGACGAGTCGATCAACACCCCAGGCGACGAGCCCGACGGCGACAAGGGCGAGGATCACGAAAACCCACAGCACTTTGCGCCGAGCGGCCTCACCGATGGTCAGGCGGGCAATCGTGATCATGCCGCTCGACCCTCCTGGCGCCCGATGAGCTCCAGGAACCGCGCCTCGAGGGACTCCCGGCCGGACGCGACCTCATGGACTCGAACGCCCATCTCGACCAGGGCGGCGACCAGATCTGGCACGTCGGTGTCAGCGACGCCTGAAACGATGAGGTCACGCCCATCGT
>JBDTQY010000127.1:0-6090 GCA_039931955.1 Chloroflexota bacterium | reverse complement strand
ACCCAGGGTCGTAGGTGATCCCGGCGCGCCTCCGTTGTCGGCCTGGCTTGGGCCGGAGAGGGTGCCGTCCGGCCCACGAGGGGCCGCCCATGTCCCGGCCCGCCCGCGTCGGGCCCCGTCAGTCCGGCTGCGCCGGTCCGATCCGGTAGGTGCACGATCGATCGCCCGAGGCAATGTGCGATTCGCGGGTGACCTCGACGCCGAGTACATCCTCAAACAGTTCGGCCTCGGCCTGGCAGCAGCCGTGGATGTCGCGAGACACCTGGAAGATCGCACAGTTGTGTTCGCGGAGGTGGATCGTGCCATCCGCTGCGACGGTGGCCTCGGCGAGGTACCCGGCAGAATCCTGGAGGACCGCCAGGGCCCGCACGCGGTCGATGAGGGTGTCGCCGTGGCGGATCTGGTCAGCCAGACCCTGGCGCAGTCGTGTCCCGAGTTGCTGGCGGCGCGCCGCCAAGACCTCGTCGAGGAGCGCATCGCCACCGACCGATGAGATGGCATCGATCAGGCCGCGCGCCAGTCCGTCGTAGTCCATGGGAAACAGGGCCTGCGCGTCCGGGGTGACGTCGTATTGGTGCCGCGGTCTACCCACTCCGTGGCGCTCGGTCACGTGGCTGACGAGTCCGGCGGCCTCCAGGCCATGCAGTTGCTGCAGGACCCCGGTCCGACTTGCACCGAGGTGCTCCGCCAGTCCATCCGGTGACATCGGGCCGTGCTGCCGCAGGTTGACGAGGATGGCTCGCCGGAGGGACGACGGCGAGGGGATCGCCGCACCGAGTCCGTTGCCTGCCTCATGGCCGAACGCCGACACCGCGACGGTCGTCGGGTCCGGATCGGCGTGGTCGATGTGCTCGGGCATGGCGAGAGGCTAGCCCAAACGTCCGATCCATGCCCTGCTTCACGGGTGAGCGGTGATAGGCTCAGCCCATGGATCTGGACCTGTCAGCCGAACACGAACTCCTCCGCTCCACCGTGCGCGACTTCATGCTCCGCGAGGTGGCTCCGGTCATTGACGAGCACGAGCACGAGCGTCGGTTTCCAGCCGAGATCGTCCGCCGCCTCGGCGAAATGGGCTGGCTTGGCATTCCCATCCCCGAGGACGAAGGGGGCGCGGGGCTCGACACGCTCGCCTACGCGATCGCGGTCGAGGAGATCAGCCGGGTCTGGGGTTCGCTTGGACTCATCGTCGCAGCACACACGTCGCTCGGATGCGGGCCGCTCCACCTTGCCGGCACGCCGGAGCAACAGCAGACGTTCCTCGTCCCGATGGCCAGCGGGCAGGTAATCGGTGGCTACGGCCTGACCGAGCCCGGGGCCGGATCCGATGCGGGTGGCACTCGCACGACCGCACGCCTCGAGGAAGGCCCGGCTGGGGGCACCTGGATCCTCGATGGCGGCAAGCGCTTCATCACGAATGCCGGTCAGGCGGGGACCTACATCGTGACGGCTCGCAGCGGCTCCAAGGACGACGGATCCGCCGAGATCAGCGCCTTCATCGTAACTGCGGACACGCCGGGATTCCGGATAGGTCGACTGGAGGACAAGCTCGGGCTCCACGCCTCGGCTACCGGAGAACTCTTCTTCGATGGCTGCCGGATCCCTGCCAACCAGATGCTCGGCGGGCGCGGTGAGGGGTTCCGGACATTCCTGAAGATCCTCGACGGCGGGCGGATCAGCATCGCGGCGATGGCTGTCGGGATCGCCCAGGCCGCGCTCGATGCCGCCGTGCCATATGCGCAGACGCGTGAGCAGTTCGGGCGTCCGATCGGATCCTTCCAGGGCGTCGCCTTCTTGATCGCGGATATGGCGACCGAGATCGAGGCCGCTCGTGGGCTCGTCTGGAAGGCCGCCTGGCTCAAGGACCAGGGTCGCGACTTCTCGCTGGTAGCAGCACAGGCAAAGCTATTCGCGTCGGAGGTCTCCAGTCGGGCGACCAACAACGCGATCCAGGTCCACGGCGGGTACGGCTACGTGACGGACTACCCGGTGGAGCGGTATCTCCGCGACGCCAAGCTCACCGAGATCGGGGAGGGGACCAGCCAGATCCAGCGCCTCGTCATCGCCCGACGGGTCCTGGGGCTGCGGATCATCTGATCGCCTCGGATCCGCGTGACGCCCACGGATCTGCCCGAAGCCCGGGAACCGCGATTGTGCGGTCGGCGCGGACTCGTGTGTCGTCCGCGGATCTGCGTTTCGCGCGGCCCCGCCCGCCGAGGCTCAATCAGCCGCCGTCGCCCGCCGCCGAGATCAACCCAGCCCGGATCGCGTCCTTGAATGCCTTTGGCCACGGCCCTTGGCCCGCCAGGACATACGGCTTGGCGTCAACGAATTCGGCCGTCGCCGGATCCTGCACCCAGCTCGCCACGCAGGGATCGACATCCGGCCGGCGGCGATCGTAGGTCTCGCCCGTGCGGAAGATGTAGACGCGGAGTCGAATTGGTTCACTGACACCCAGACCGGACGCGTCGAAACCGATGGCGGTGGGGGCCAGGGTCGAATCCTTGCAGCCAGCGTCGCCGGAGACGAAACGGTCCAGGACCAGCCCGCGTCCCGCCAGTTCCCCAGCGATCCCCGGGAAGTCCATCGGTGTCGGCGCCGGTGAAGCCTGCAGGATGGCCGAGCAACCGCCGAGGGCGAGAACGGTGAGGGCTAGTGCGGCAGTCCGGAGGCGGCGAGTCGATCGCATGACGCGAGGCTATCCGAACCCGGGCATGAGCGCCGCGAGACGTGGCCGGGCACCCCACCTGGCGCCGCAGCACGCCGGCGACTTGGCGCCGCAGCACGCCGGCGACCTGGCGCCACGGTACGCCGTCCGCCGCGGCACGCGGCCCGTCTGGATCTGCGAGGCGCGCCCGGCCACGCCCGACCTGGCGCCGCGCCTCGCCCACCGCTCCGGCCTGCCCGAGCGCCAGCGGCTCCTGCCCGGTGCTAGCATCGCCGCGTGCCCGATCCCGTGTCCCGAGTGCCGCTCTTCGGACAGGATGTCCCCGGCGTTGCGTGGCGACCCAGCCCCTCAGATCTGACGGAATCGAGGCTCGCCCGATTCGTTTTGGCATCCGGGCTCCCAGACCTCGACGCGCTCCAGGCGCGCGCCTCTGTTGACCCTGCCTGGTTCTGGGGCGCAGCCGCGGACGATCTCGCGCTCCCCTGGCAGCAACGCCCGAGCGGGATCATGGATGCATCGGGCGGACCCGCCTGGACCCGCTGGTGGAGCGGCGGAGCATTCAATCACGCCGCGGCTGCGATCGACCCGCGAGCCGAGCGTGAGCCGGACGCGGAGGCCCTCGTCTGGGAGGGCGAGGACGGCGACACCCGGCGCTACACCGCGGCCCAACTGCGCGACGCCGTGGACCACGCTGCCTCGATGCTGGCACGCAACGGTGTCAAGTCCGGAGATCGGGTGGGGATCCTGCTGCCGATGCTCCCCGAGACAGCCATCTCGGTCCTGGCGCTGGGGCTGCTTGGCGCCATCTTCACCCCGATCTTCTCGGGCTACGGCGCGGCTGCCATCGCTGCTCGGCTCCGCGACTGCGAGGCCTCGGTACTCATCACCGCCGACGGCTTCCTGCGCCGCGGGGCGGCGGTCCCGCTCAAGGCCACGGCCGACGAGGCCCTTGCCGATGCCCCATCGGTCCGCCGGGTCCTGGTGGTGCGCCGGCTCGGGGACACTGCCGGAGAGCTGGCCTGGGCGCCTGGCCGCGATCGCTGGTGGGACGAGGAACTGGCCGCAACGACCCCTTCGTCCGAAAGACCCAGGCCGCTGACCGACCCGGAGTCCCCGTACATGGTGATCTACACGTCCGGGACGACCGGCCGCCCAAAGGGCGCCGTCCACGTGCATGGGGGCTTCCCGATCAAGGCCGCCCAGGATCTGGCCCATTGTTTCGACCTGCGGGCCGGCGAGACGCTCTTCTGGTTCACCGACCTCGGCTGGATGATGGGGCCATGGTCGATCTCGGGATCGCTCCTCCTGGGCGCCCGCCTGGTCCTCTTCGAGGGAACGCCGGATCACCCAGGCCCGGACCGCCTCTGGTCGCTCGTGGCTCGGCATCGGGTCACCCATCTGGGGCTGAGCCCGACCGTCATCCGGGCCCTCATGCAGCACGGCACGGGCCCGGTCCGCGGGCACGATCGAAGCTCGCTCCGCGTGCTCGGATCAACCGGCGAACCGTGGAACCCCGACCCGTGGTGGTGGTACTTCTCGGAGGTCGGTGAGGGACGCTGCCCCATCGTGAACTACAGCGGCGGCACGGAGGTGTCCGGCGGCATCGTGGCCGGAAACCTCATGACGCCGGTCCGACCCACGTCGTTCTCCGGCCCGAACATCGGGGTTGCCGCAGATGTCGTCGACGTCGACGGCAGCCCAGTTCGCGGGACCGTCGGCGAACTGGTCATTCGCCAGCCGCTGCCCGGCATGACGCGCGGATTCTGGCAAGACCCCGAGCGCTATGAAGAGACGTACTGGTCCCGGTTTCCCGGCATCTGGGTCCACGGTGACTGGGCACTCATCGATGAAGCCGGCTACTGGTTCATCCAGGGCCGCTCGGATGACACGCTCAAGATCGCCGGCAAGCGCGTTGGCCCGGCCGAAGTGGAGAGCGCGGCAGTCGGCCACCCGGCCGTTGTCGAAGCAGCCGCGGTCGGAATCCCGCACCCGATCAAGGGCGAGTCGATCGCTCTCTTCTGTGTCCTGGCCCGCGACGTCGCAGACACTCCCGCCCTGCTATCGGAGATCACGGCGGCGGTGGTCCACGCTCTCGGCAAGGCCATCAAGCCCGAGGTCGTGGTAGCGGTGCCCGGACTGCCCAAGACGCGCTCGGGCAAGGTCATGCGGCGCGTGGTTCGGGCGGCCTTCCTGGGGTTGGATCCCGGCGATATCTCCGCGCTCGATGATCCAGCGCTGGTGACGGCCATCCACACCGCGGGGAAGGCCGCCGGCCGCTGAGCCAGCCGCACCACGCGGGGAGCGAGCCGCACGGCGCTGAGCCAGCCGCACAACACGGGGAGCGCCGCCCGGTACTGAGGACACGGCGTCCTTGGCTATCGTACGATCCCGTTGCCAGCACCCGACCGGATCCGGAGGATCCGCGGAGTCGCAGGCGCCACGATCCACCGGCGGATCCAGCCTTGAGGTCTGCGTGCCCATCGTCCGACCGTTCCGCGCGTTCCGTTTCGCCGCCGATGCGGTCCCCGACATGGGGCAGGGGATCGCGCCGCCGTATGACGTCGTCAGCGATAGCGCAGCCTTCCTGCTCGATCCGACACCCGCAAGCGAGATCCTCGCTGTCGCCGCCGATGGCGATGTGATGCCCCAGAGGAGCACCTACATCTACCCTAAGGCCACCACCGGCCTCGTCATCAATCCATTGGAGAGCTGAGCGTGCCCGATTCGACCCCTGACGACATCCTCGCTCGCGCCCAGGCCGCCACCGGTGGCCGTCCGGTCCGGAAGGACGAGATCGAGCTCGATGAGCGCGGGATCTACGTCGAGTCCTGGCTGCCGGAGCGTCGATCGCGCCGCAAGCCGCTCCTGTTCGTCCACGGCGTGCTCAGTGGTTCCTGGCTCTGGGAGCGGTTCCTCGGGTACTTCGCGGGCCGCGGCTGGGAAGGGCATGCCCTCAATCTCCGGAATCACCATTGGAGCCAGACTGCGGATCCGGCTGAATTGTCGTTCGAGGGATACGTCGAAGATGTCGCCGCGGTCATGGCCCGGCTCGGCCCCGGCGTCGTGGTGGTCGGTCACGGAATGGGTGGCCTCTTGGCCCTCAAGGCCGCCGAGCGACAGGCCCTGGCCGGGCTCGTCCTGATCGGCTCCGAGGTGCCCGGGGAATTGCGCCTTCCCGCCCATCAGCACGAACTCCGCGAGATCCCGGAGTTGTACGGCAAGTCGATGATCGGCTGGGAAACCCTGCCGGAACGGCTGCAGCGGGATCATCGAGACCTGTCCATCCCCGACATCCTCCGGATCCAGCACCTCATGGGCCAGAAGCCGCACGAGTCGGGTCGGGCGAGGCGCGCCGTCCTCCGCGGGATCCGAATCGATCGCGGACGCCTGGAGGGCGTTCCGATGCTGGTCATCGGGGGTGGCCT
>JBDTQY010000126.1:0-4131 GCA_039931955.1 Chloroflexota bacterium | reverse complement strand
ATCCCTCCTCGGCCACGATCTTGAGGAGATCGGCCGAAAGGCCGAGCGATTCGAAGGTCAAGCGTTCTCCAATGTGCCGCGTCCACCGTCCGCGCTCCATGGCGCCGGGACAAGGTGCGGGCGGCGCGAGGATACCGGATTACGCGCAACCCCGTGACATCGGGTGCCCTACCATGCCCCGATGCGTGGGTCGGGTACGCGCGCGATTCGGGACCTGGAGCGGGCGGGCATCCCTCACGCGCTCCTTGAATATGAGCTGCCGCCCTCCGCCCTTCTCGGGCGACTGAGCCACCGGAGCTACGGCCTCGAAGCTGCAGAGGCACTCGGGGTCGCACCGGCGCGGATCTTCAAGACGCTCATCGTCCGGGCGGATGCTGAGCTGGCCGTCGCGATCGTGCCGGCGGACCTTGAACTTGACCTCAAGCGATTGGCGCGCGCCCTTGGCGTCCGCCGCGCTGCGATGGCGGAGCCTGCCGACGCTGAGCGGGCGTCCGGATATGTGATCGGCGGGATCAGCCCGATCGGCCAGCGGCGGCCGCTCCGCGCCGTCCTCGACGACTCAGCGAGCGGCTTCGAGCTCGTCCTGGTCTCGGCCGGCCGCCGTGGGCTCCAGGTGGAACTTGCGCCCGGCGATCTGGCGCGACTCGTGGATGCCGTCATCGCTCCGATTGCCCGGCGCGGTTGAGCCAGTCCGGGATGTGCGCGAGCCGCCGGGAGGCGTGGATCCATTCACGACGTGGACGATGCCGAGAGTGATGGCCTCCGGATCGTCCCGGAGTAGCTCTCACGCGGGCGCGGTACCATCGCCACCATGTCAACCTCCGACCGCCTGTTCCTGACGGGCAACGAGGCCGCCGATCGGCTGCTCGTCGCAGAGCCGCTGGCGCTGCTCATCGGGTTCGCGCTCGATCAGCAGGTCTCGGTTCAGAAGGCTTTCTCGGGCCACCTCGAGCTCCGCCAGCGTCTCGGGCACCTCGATGCCGCCCGGATCGCCGCCATGGACCCAGCTGAACTCGACGCCGTCTTCCGGGAGCGGCCGGCGTTGCACCGCTTCCCGGGGTCCATGGCCTCCAAGGTCGGCCAGCTCTGTCGTGTAGTGGCCGGGGATTACGGAAATGACGCGCGTCGGATCTGGACGGAGGCTCGTGACGGTTCGGAGCTCCAGTCGCGGCTGATGGCCCTGCCGGGCTTCGGCGAGATGAAGGTCCGGGGCGTGCTGGCGATCCTGGCCAAGCGCCTCGGGATCAGCCTGCCCGGCCTCGACGAGGTTCTTCCCACCTACCCGACACTCGGCGACGTGGATTCGGCGGAAGCCCTCGCGGCTTACCAGGAAAAGAAGCGTGCCTACAAGGCAACGCTGCGCGAGTCCGGCGCCGCGTTCAAGCCCTGATCTGCACGTCCGGACGGTTATGAGGCCGATTGGGCAGCCTGAATCGGGCGCCGGTCGACAACGATCCGGCCGGCCTTGAGGACGACCGCAGGATCGATCAGGTGCTCGATCTCGACGGTCGGGTCACCGCTCACGGCGATCAGGTCGGCGAGATGCCCCGGGGTCAGCGACCCAATGCGGTCTGACCAACCCATCAGGTCGGCCGCACTCGTCGTGGTCGATTGGATAACCTCGAGTGGGGTCATCCCGAGGCGGACCATGATCGGGAACTGTCGTCCGACGAACCGGTGGGGATAGACGCCGCTGTCGGTGCCGAAGGCCATGCGGACCCCGGCCCGCAACGCCCGCGTAAAGCCCGAACGCTGGGCCTCCGTCGTCGCCGTGTTCTTGGCCAGAGTTTCGGCAGGCCATCCGTCGCGCCGGCCGACCTCGTCGATCCAGTCGCCGTCGTAGACATCCGCCACGAGGAACGTGCCGCGCTCGAGCATGACGCGGATGCCGTCATCGTCCAGGAGCGAGGCGTGCTCAACGGAGCGGACGCCAGCCGCAGCAGCGATCCGGATCCCCTGAGCGCCGTGGGCGTGGGCGGCCACATGGACGCCGTGCTTGGAGGCGGTCTCGACCGCAGCCCGAATGAGTGGCGCCTCGAGTTCGATATCGTCGATCTCGGTTCCCACCGTCAAGACCGCGCCGGTGACGATGAGCTTGATCACTTCCGCCCCCGCCTCGATCAAGCGGTCAACCACGGTCTGCACCTCGACGACATCGCGAACGACCCCCATCCGGAACTCCGGGGGAATCACGAAAGCCGGGTCCCCGGTGACCTCCCCGCCGCCCCGAGGTCGCGTGATCATCGCGCCGGCACATTGCATCCGTGGGCCCGGGACGATTCCGAGATTGATCCGATCCCGGAGCTGCAGGTCGAGCAGGCCGCGGTAGGTACCGACGTCGCGAACGGTCGTCACTCCAGCTACCAGGGTTTCCCACGCGTGCGCCTCGCCCGCCGCGAGCTCGGCGGCGGCGGTCGCGCCGATTGCCGGCACCCCCGCAGCCTGGATGTCGCCGATCAGGTGGGCGTGACAGTCGATCAGGCCGGGTAGGGCTGTCAGCCCGCGAAGGTCGATCGTCTCCGCGGCGCCTGGATCGGGCCGCGCTTCGGAGGGCTCGAGGATCGCCTCCACGATTCCGTCCCGAACAGCGATGGCGCGGCCGATGACGGTCAGCCCGCTGGCTGGGTCGAGGAGGGCACCTGTTTCGATGATCGTGAGTGGGGACGACATCCGTGGAGGGTAGACGACGGCGAGTCAACCGGGCACGACCGGGCATGCCAGATGGTCCGCCGCTATCGGCGCAGCATGGCCGTCGTGCCTCGTGCAATACTCGATAGCGGTGGGGCATCGTGGACCTGTTGCCGCCGCCGAGGTTCGACGGTCCGTTCGAGGGGACATGGCAACTGACATCGAGCTCACGGTCACGAACCCGGCCGGCCTCCATGCCCGCCCCGCGGCGACGTTCGTCCGCGCCGCAGCGGGATTCGCCTCCGGTATCCAGATCACGAACCTGACCACCGGCAGCGGCCCGGCATCGGCCAAGAGCCTCATTGGCGTGCTCTCGATCGGGGCGCTCATCGGGCACACGATCCGGCTGACCTGCGACGGGACGGATGCCGCGGAGGCGGCGGATGTCCTCGGAGGCCTGGTGTCAAGCGGGCTGGGGGAACACGCCAGCGGTGGCTGATCTGGAGCTGAACGGCCTGCCGGCCGCACCGGGGCTCGCCGTCGGCCCGGCATGGGAACACCGGCTGGCCCCGGGCGCGGCGGTGCCGGTCCCCGATATTGTCGCGGCAGCGGGCCTGGCTGCGACGGAACTCGACCGGATCGCTGACACGATGCGCGCGGCCGGTCACCCCGACGAGGCCGACATCCTCGGTGCGCAGGCCCTCATGGCGCTCGATCCCATGCTCCTCGACGCCGCGACCGATGCCGCCGCCGCCGAGGGGGCGACTGAACCCGGCCGATTGGCCCAGTTGGTCGAGACGTCGGCCGCGACGAGCGCCCGGATGCTCGCTGCCCTGACCGACCCACTCCTCGCGGCCCGGGCGACCGATGTCCGGGACGTCGGCGCCCGGATCGCACGAATCATCACGGGCCAGGCGCTCATCCTGCCGACGCGGCCATCGATTGCGGTGGCGCAGGACCTCCCGCCGTCGGTCACGGCGGAGATCCCCCGGGCACTGCTCCTGGGGATCGCCCTCGAGGGTGGATCGCCGGTCAGCCACGCTGCGATCCTGGCTCGTGGGTTCGGGATTCCTGCGATCGTGGCCGTGCCCGGCCTTCTCGAGGCGGTCGGCGAGGCGGGACGGGCGAAGAACGACGTCGAGGTCGCGCTCGACGGTTCGGCCGGGGTCCTGATCATCGATCCGTCGCGGGCTCGACGTACCACCCTGGACCGTGCCGAGGCGGCCCGCCGGGAGCGGGCGGCGGAGGTGATGAAGCTCCGCGACCTGCCGGGTCAGACACGGGATGGCCGGCGGGTGCCCCTCGTGGCGAACATCGGGCGTCCCGAGGATGCGGAGCGGGCCCTGTCGTGCGGTGCGGAGGGGGTCGGCCTGTTTCGGTCTGAATTCCTGTTCCTCGGGCGGCCAGACGCCCCGACCGAGGACGAACAGGCGATGGCCTACGCGACGGTCCTCCGCGCCTTCGGTCCCGACCGTCCGGTCGTGATTCGCCTCGCCGACATCG
>JBDTQY010000125.1:0-2916 GCA_039931955.1 Chloroflexota bacterium | reverse complement strand
GGGGCAGGTCGACGTTCTTCATGGTCATGAACGGTCGGTCCTCTCTGCTGGCGATGGGTCAAAGCAGGCCGCGGGGGGACACGCCGCGGGCGGTCTGGCCATGATAGTCCGGTATACTCGCGCCCGATGTCTGGTCATTCGAAGTGGTCCACGATCAAGCGCCAGAAGGGTGTCACCGACGCGAAGCGCGGGGCGCTCTTCACCAAGGTCGCCCGCGAGATCATGGTTGCTGCGCGAACCGGCGGTGGAGACCCCGACGCGAACTATCGGCTCAGGCTGGCGATGGACAAGGGCAGGTCGGTCAACATGCCGCTCGACAACATCAAGCGGGCGATCGAGCGAGCCACCTCCGCGGCCGAGGGCGACGCCTACGAGGAAATCGTCTACGAGGGCTACGGACCGGGAGGCGTGGCGGTTCTCGTCGAGGCTGCCACGGACAATCGCAATCGCACGGCATCCGATATCCGTTCCATGTTCACCAAAGCGGGCGGATCCCTTGCCGGCAGCGGCGCCGTGGCCTGGCAGTTCGAGCCCCGCGGGCTCATCTCCGTCAACCCGTCCGGTGGTGACGCAGATGACGTTGCCCTGGCCGCGATCGATGCCGGCGCTGCCGACGTTGATACCTCGGATCCGTCGACCATCGAGGTCTACACGGACCCCGCTGAGCTCGAGCACGTTCGTCAGGCCCTCGAGGCGGCCGGGATCACCGTCGAGTCCGCAGAGAGCGCGATGATCGCCAAGACGACCGTTGAACTGGACGCGCATCGGGCCCGCCAGAACCTCCGTCTGATCGAGATGCTGGAAGACCTCGATGACGTTCAGCGCGTGACGGCGAACTTCGATATCCCCGAGGACGTCTTTGCCGAGGTCGCCGGATGATTGTCCTGGGCATTGACCCAGGTACCGCAGCGCTTGGCTGGGGACTCATCGACCGGAACGGGGCGAAGCTTCACCTGATCGACGTCGGCTGCCTGCAGACCAGCCCTTCTCTCGGGTTGCCTGAGCGCCTTGTCGCAATTCACGAGTTCCTGGTGACGTTGATAGAGAAGCATCAGCCAGATCTCGTCGCCGTGGAGCGGCTGTTCTTCTCGCGCAACGCGCAGACGGCCTTCGCCGTTGGCCAGGCACGGGGCGTCGTTCTCCTGGCGGCGGCGGTCGCCGGACGGATCATTCGAGAGGCGACGCCCAGCGAGGTGAAACTCGCGGTCACCGGCTCGGGAACGGCGGACAAGACGCAGGTCGGCCGGATGGTGGCGGTCTGCCTCGGCCTGTCCGAGGCGCCGCGACCGGATGATGCCGCGGATGCCCTGGCGGTTGCCATCTGGGCCGCGAACAGCGAGCGTGACGATCCTGGCGCCAGCAGGGACTCGGCGGTCATGGATCGGGCGGCAGTGGGTCCGATCAGCAAGGGCGAGTCGTCCTATCAACGAGCGGTTCGCGAGGCGCTCGCGACGGAACGCCGCAACGCCCGGCTGCGCACCGCCGCGGACGTTCCGGGTAGCTCACGATGATCGCGTCGCTCGATGGCATCGTTGGAGCGGTCGCCGCGGATTCGCTGGTCATCGAAGTCGGCGGCATCGGCTATCGCGTCTTTGCCTCGCCGGCTCTCCTGACAACGTCGAACCCAGGCGGGCGGTTGAAAGTCCACGTGTTCCACCTCGTCCGCGAGGACCAGCAGGCCCTCTATGGATTTCGAACCGTTGAGGAACTGGGGTTCTTCAATCTCCTCCTGACCGTGACCGGCGTCGGCCCGAAAGTGGCCCTGGCGATCGTCGGGAGCCGACCGACAGCTGAGCTGCAGATCGCAATCCTGCAGCAGGATCAGGCGGTCCTGGTCTCAATCCCGGGGATCGGCAAGAAGCTGGCAGAACGCGTCATCTTCGAGCTCAAGGAAAAGGTCGCTGCAGCCGGGATCGCCGCGGCGGGCACCGTCCTGGCCGGATCCGCGAGCGACGGTGATGTCGTCGGGGCTCTGCAGGCGCTCGGGTACTCGCTGGCGGAAGCCCGCGATGCGGCTCGCACGGCCCTGGCGACGCCGGGGGTCGGACCTTCCCTCGAGGAGCGTGTCAAGGCCGCGCTCCGTGGCCTGGCCCGCGACTAGTCGGCGTTCGAGATCGGCTCAGATGGGCTTCGCATCGCCCCGCGACGGACTAGAACATCTGTACGATATAGGCGTGAGAATGGTATGATCCGTCCGTGACAGACGACGCCCTGCACCTGCTCGCGGCGGAGGCCGAGGATCCAGCTGAACTCGCCATCGAGGGGTCGTTGCGACCGCGCTCGCTGGACGAGTACATCGGCCAGCGCGAAGTCAAGGCGAACCTCGGCGTTCTCCTGACAGCGGCGAAAGCCCGGGAGGAGGCCGCGGACCATGTCCTGCTGTACGGACCGCCGGGCCTCGGCAAGACCACGCTCGCCACCATCATTGCGCGGGAACTCGGGGTCAACGTGCGGTACACGTCGGGTCCGGCCATCGAGCGTCCGGGAGACCTCGCGGCTGTCCTGACCTCTCTGGATGAGCGTGATGTCCTGTTCATCGACGAGATCCACCGCCTCAACCACGCTGTCGAGGAAATCCTGTACCCGGCCATGGAGGACTACGCCCTCGACGTGATGATCGGCAAGGGTCCGTCGGCGCGCTCGCTCCGCCTGACCCTCAAGCCATTCACAGTCGTCGGGGCCACCACGCGGGCCGGCCGCATCTCATCGCCGTTGCGCGACCGGTTTGGAGCAACCTATCGACTCGATTTCTATTCGGATTCGGAGCTCACGGAGATCGTCGATCGGTCAGCTCGGATCCTGGGGGTCGACATCGAGCCCGCCGCAGCGGTGGCCATAGCGCGGCGCGGCAGAGGTACGCCTCGGATCGTGAACCGGCTGCTGAAGCGAGTTCGTGACCATGCCGAGGTACATGGT
>JBDTQY010000124.1:0-2989 GCA_039931955.1 Chloroflexota bacterium | reverse complement strand
GGGCCTTGACCACGAACGCAGCGACAGCGGCTGGCGCCGGATCGTCATCGAGAAGCCATTCGGTCATGACCTCGAGTCGGCCAAACGGCTCAATCGTGAGGTCGGCAAGGTCTTCCGCGAGTCGCAGGTCTACCGCATCGACCACTATCTCGGCAAGGAGACCGTGCGGAACCTGCTGGTCTTCCGGTTCGGGAACGGCATCTTCGAGCCGCTCTGGAATCGACGCTACGTGGATCACGTCCAGATCACCGTGGCGGAGTCGATCGGCATCGAAAGCCGCGGCACGTTCTACGAGCAGACAGGTGCCTCACGCGATGTCCTGCAGAACCACCTGCTCCAGTTGGTCAGCCTCATCGCCATGGAGCCGCCGGCCACCTTCGAAGCGAATGCGTTACGTGATGAGAAGGTCAAGGTCCTGCGTGCGATCTCCGCCGTGCCGGTGGACAGCAAGGCAGCTGACGTGGTCCGCGGTCAGTACGGTCCAGGCTGGGTGGCCGCCAACCAGGTCCCGGGCTACCGCCAGGAGGCGGACGTGGACCCGGAGTCGGAGACCGAGACCTTCGTTGCGGCCAAGCTGACCATCGACGATTGGCGCTGGTCCGGGGTGCCGTTCTACGTCCGCACCGGCAAGCGGCTGCCGAAGCGCGCCACGGAGATCGCGATCCAGTACCGCGAGGTCCCGCACCGCCTGTTCAAGGACGAGGGTGTCGAGCCCGATGCCAACCTGCTCGCGATCCGGATCCAGCCGGACGAGGGGATCATGCTGCGATTCGGGGCCAAGGTCCCGGGGCTCGGCCTGGACGTCCGGTCGGTCACGATGGACTTCACCTATGGCTCGGCCTTCAACGTGGATTCGCCCGATGCCTACGAGACGCTGATCCTCGACGCCCTCCAGGGAGATGCCTCTCTGTTCACGCGTGCGGACGAGGTCGAGGAGGCGTGGGGGATCGTCGATCCGATCATCGAGTCGTGGGCTGCCGCCCCAGCGCCGACCTTCCCGGACTACGACGCCGGGACGTGGGGCCCCGCGGCGGCCGACGAGCTCCTCGCCCGCGACGGCCGGCGCTGGCGTCGGTTCTAGACGCGCCTCGATGGCCACGGTATCGCCACTCGAGATCGGAGAGCCGGTCCTGCGCTGGTCGGCGCGCGCCCACAGCATCGCGGGGATCGAGCACGAGCTGGCCCGGATCTGGTCGGCCCAGGACCTGACCGCCCAGGTGGATGGCGAGCCCGGCCGCCATGTCTCAGCACGCTCGAGCGTCATGAACCTGGTGGTGATCGCCCGGCGGCCCGAGCTCGCGGAACATTGCGCCGCCACGATCCAGGCGCTGACCGGGCGGCATCCGTCCCGGACGATGATCGTGAGCTCCGCGGATCCGGACGGCCCGTCGTGGCTGGACGCCCGGGTGGAGGCGCACTGCGTCCTGCCGCGGGAAGGGTCGCCCGAGACCTGCGCCGAGATGATCCACATCACCGCCGGCGGGGAGGCCGGCCGTCACGTTGCCGCGATCGTCACGCCGCTGCTCATCCATGACCTGCCGGTCACCATCTGGTGGCCGGACGAGCCGCCGCTCGGTCTGGCCGCGACGACCGACATGCTGGCCGCGGCCGACCGGCTCGTGGTGGATGGCTCGACATGGAACGGTGACGGGCTCGATCGCATCCGCGAACTCGCAGCCCTCGCGGCGACCGGGCGCCTGGCGGTGAGTGACTTCGCGCTCGTTCGCCAGTCGCGCTGGCGTGAAGCGATCGCCTCGATCTTCGATGACCCCGAGTTCCTGCCGTACCTCCGCTACCTGCGACGGATCGCGGTCACCTACAGCACCCACGACGAGACAGGCACGGCCGGCTTCACCAACCTGGTCAAGCCGGCCTATCACGTCGCGTGGCTCGCCTCTCGATTGGGCCTTCACGTCGTCAAGCCACTAGCGGCGATCAGTGGCCCGGCGAAGTCCCGCGCGGGGGGAACGGTCCGGTCCACCGGCGCCGTCAAGACGGCCGGACGCGGCCAGGCCGCGACGCTGTCGGATGGTCGCGCCGATGTGTCCGTGCTCGTGCGACCCATCCTGTCGTCGACGCCCGCCGGCACGACCCTCCGAGTCGAACTGCTCGCCGACCGGCGTGGGTCGGAATTGCGCGCCGATGTCACCGCAGAGGCCGGATCGGTCCACGTCCGCGTCTGGCAGGACGGCGTCGAGGCCCTCGAGCGCAGCTTCCGGGCGCCCCGCCTGACCGAGGTGGACCTGCTCGCCGAGGCGATCGAACGGGGTCGGCGGGATCCCGTCGCGGCCGGAGCGCTCCAGGCGGCGGCGGCCCTGGCGGGACCGAGAGGCAGTCGAGGATGACCCGGGCGGCGGGCGAGCCGGAGGTCGCGGTGGTCGACGCCTCGTCGGTGGCCGGACTCGCCGCGGACCACATCGTGTGCAGCCTCTCGGCATCGATCAGAGCGCGTGGGGTCGCCCACTGGGCGACGACCGGCGGATCCGCACCGGCCGCCGTGTATCGGGAGCTGTGCCAGCCCGATCGTCGCGGTCTCGTGGACTGGGACGCCGTCCACGTCTGGTGGGGCGACGACCGCTACGTCCCGCGCGACGACCCACGCTCCAACGTCAAGGCAGTCGACGAGATCCTGCTCGCGGGCGAGTCGGGCAAGGCCGGCCTGCCGATCCGGGTCGAGCATCTTCACCCGTTCCGCTGCGGGGAGTCGATCGAGGGCGGCCACGACGCCGCCTGGTGCGCCGCTGCCCTGGCCGAGGAGCTCGCGTCGGTCGGCCCCTCGAGTCCCGGTGGCTGGCCGATCCTCGACCTCGTCTTCCTCGGGATCGGCAGCGACGGGCACCTGCTATCCGTCTTCCCGGGCTCGGCCGCCTTCGATGCGGAGGAGTGGGCGCTGGCGATCCCGGCACCGACCCACATCGAGCCGCATGTGGAGCGGGTCACGATGCACCCGGAGATCATCGGCGCCGCCCGCGCGATCCTCGTGGTCGTC
>JBDTQY010000123.1:0-6965 GCA_039931955.1 Chloroflexota bacterium | reverse complement strand
TCCGGTCCTCATCAAGCCATCCGCGGGTGGCGGCGGCAAGGGCATGCGCATGATCCGGACGCCCCGTGAACTCGAATCCTCGATCAAGGTCTGTCGGTCCGAGGCGAAATCGGCCTTCGGCGACGACTCGCTGTACCTCGAGAAGTGGATGGACGACACGCGCCATGTCGAGATCCAGGTGGCGGTGGACCGCTACGGCCATGGGGTCCACTTCGGTGATCGCGACTGCTCCACCCAGCGACGCCACCAGAAGATCATCGAGGAGTCGCCGACGACTGCCATGTCACCGGCGGCTCGCCTGGCGCTTGCCGAGGAAGCCGTCCATGCGGTCGTTGCGGCGGGCTACGAGAACGTCGGTACGCTGGAGTTCCTTGTCGACCAGGAGGGCAATCCCTTCTTCATCGAGATCAACTGCCGCATCCAGGTTGAGCACCCGGTGACCGAGAGCCTCACCGGCCTCGACCTTGTTACGACCCAGATCAGGATCGCGGCCGGCGAGCCGCTCGGGCTGACCCAGTCCCAGATCCAGTTCCGGGGCCATGCCATCGAGTTCCGGATCAACGCCGAGGACCCGGCCCACGACTTCCGGCCCAGTGCCGGCGTGGTCGAGCGCTACCACGCCCCCGGCGGGCCTGGGATCCGGATGGATTCGCACCTGTTTCCCGGCTACGAAGTGCCGCCGTACTACGATTCGCTCCTCGGCAAGCTGATCGCCTGGGGCCCGGATCGCGCCACCGCCATCGAACGGGGCCGCTCGGCGCTGAATGAGCTCGTCATCGAGGGGCTCGTCACCAACATCGACATCCACCGCGCCATCCTGTCCAGTGAGGTCTTCCTCGACGGCAAGATGACCACGAACCTGCTCGATCGCGTCGGCAGTGCGGCTTTCCTGGCCGCCGCCGCCCGAACGTGATCGGCACACTTCCAACGGAGCCTGCCCGTGACTGAAACGATCCATTCCGCTCGCGAAATCGAGGCGCTGATCCCGCACCGCTGGCCCATCCTGCTGGTCGATCGAATCATCGAATACGACGCCGACGCCAAGCGGATCGTGGGGATCAAGGGCGTGACGGCCACGGAATGGTTCTTCCAGGGGCATTTCCCCGGCCTGCCGGTGATGCCCGGCGTCTTCCAGGTGGAAGCCCTCGCCCAGACGATGGCCGTCTACGTCGCGAAGCAGCCGGGATTCGGCGATCGGATCGGGCTGTTCGCCGGCATCGACGAGTGTCGCTTCAAGCGTGTCGTCATCCCCGGCGACACACTCCGCCTCGAGATCACGATGCTGAAGCTCGGCAGCCGCTTCGGGAAAGCCCGCGCCGTCGCCAGCGTAGACGGGGAGATTGCCTGCGAAGCCACGCTGAGTTTTGTCATCCCGCCGGAAGGCGTGCTGCGATGAGCACCCGCGTCGCTGTCCTGTCGGACATCCACGGCAACGTGACTGCGCTCGAGGCTGTCCGGGCGGCGCTGGCGAAAGAGAAGCCGGATGTTGTCCTCGTGGCCGGGGACCTCGTCATGAACGGCCACGACCCCGCCGCCACGATCGCGGTGCTCCGCGAGATGGAGACGAAGGGCGCGATCGTCATCCAGGGCAACACCGACGTTGCGGTCGCCGACTTCGACTACGCCGCTGCCTTTCCATGGTTGTCCGATGGTGTGCCCGAGGCGATGCAGGTGGCAGCCGAGTGGGCACACGACGCCCTCGATGACGATGCCCTCGCCTGGCTCCGTCGCCTGCCGTCCGAGCGACGGGTCATGGTCGGGGAAACGATGCTCCTGGCCACACATGCTTCACCTGGCTCACAGACGGCGGGCTTCGACCCGGACCTCGACGCCAGCGTAACGCTGGAGCGCCTGTCCCGAACCGACGCGCGGGTCATCGCCTGCGGGCATACGCACCTGCCCGACGTGCGGGACTTCGGCTGGAAGCAGATCGTCAACGCCGGGAGCGCCGGATACGTGTTCGACGGGGATCCGACGGCCTCGTGGGCCATGATCACGATCGACGGCGAGACGGTCTCGGCCGAGATCCGCCGAACCGAGTTCGACACGATGACCACCGCCAACGCCATCTCGGCGCGCGGGTTGCCGGGTGACGTCTATCGCGCCGCGACCATTCGCACGGGGAAGCTGGTTCGGTGACGGGTCCCGGATCTGCCGGCGCGCCGGTTCGCGTCGTGGTCACCGGCATGGGGGCACTCTCGGCGCTCGGCAACGACGTCGCATCCACCTGGGATGGACTCGTGGCCGGTCGGTCGGGGATCCGGACCATCGAGCAATTCGACCCCTCGCGCCTGGACTCGAAGGTCGCGGCCGAGGTCCGCGATTTCGACGCCAGCGGCGTCCTCGACCGGAAGGACATGCGGCGCACGGACCGCTATATCCAGTTTGGACTCGTGGCCGCCCGCGAAGCGCTCGACCAGGCCGGCCTGCCGGGCCGGATGGAAGGCGCCCTCGCCGAGCGAACGGGCGTCATCCTGGGTTCGGGCCTCGGCGGGGTCGCGACACTCTTCAACAACGTCCTGCTGATGGGGGAGCGGGGTCCGGATCGGATCAGCCCCTTCTTCATCCCGATGGGCATCGCCAACGTCGGGGCCGGACAGGTGGCCATCGCCTTCGGTCCCCTCGGGCCGAACTTCGCGATCGTGTCCGCCTGCGCCACCGGCGCCCACGCGATCGGCGAGGCCTGGGAGACCATTCGCCGCGGCGACGCAGACGTCATGCTGGCCGGGGGTGCGGAAGCGACCATCCACGAGGCCGTCGTCGGCGGCTTCGCCTCGATGAAGGCGCTGTCCACCCGAAACGACGACCCGGCGGGCGCCTCGCGTCCGTTCGACCAAGGCCGCGATGGATTCGTTATCGGCGAGGGCTGCGGCGTCGTTGTCCTCGAGTCGCTTGATCATGCTCGTGCCCGGGGGGCCGAGCCGCTTGCCGAGCTCATCGGGTATGGCGCGACGGCGGATGCATCACACATCACGTTGCCGGCTCCGGGAGGCATCGGCGCTGTGCGAGCGGCCCGCCGCGCGCTCGAAAAGGCGGGCATCGACGCGTCCGAGGTGGATCATCTGAGCGCCCATGCGACATCCACGCCGGAGGGTGACCGCGCGGAACTGCAGGCAATCAGGACGATCTTCGGCGACCACGCCCCGAAGGTCGCGGTAACGGCCAACAAATCGATGCTCGGCCACACGCTCGGCGCGGCCGGGGCGCTCGAATCGATCGCCACGATCCAGGCCCTGCGGACCGGCACCGTGCCCCCTACGATCAACCTCAACTCGCCGGATCCTGCCGGCGCGGGCCTGGACCTGACGCCCGGTCACGCATCGCACCGGGATCTCCGCATCGCGATCAACAGCTCCTTCGGGTTTGGCGGCCAGAACGCCGCCCTCGTCTTTCGCAGGTGGGATGCATGAGCCACGAGAACGACGCTCCAGGCACAGGGCCGAACGAGCACGGAACGGCCGACCGCGCGGGCGACATGGCCGGCGACCTGGAAGCCAGCGCTTCGACCGCGGCCGACGGCGCGGGCGCCACTCCGGCTGATCCGGGCGCGATCGCCACGGATCCGGGGGACGTGGCGCTGCTGGGACTCGTTGACCGGCTGGCCGCTCTGCTGGATCACAGCGAGCTGACGGAACTGGAGGTCCAGGTCGGCGGGACCGGCGTCATTCTCCGTAAACCCGTCGAGTTGGCGCCCCCGCCGGCTCTTCCGACCGCGGCGACCGCGGGCCCGTCGCAAAGCGGGGCCTTCGCGGGTCAGGATGGGTACGCCACGCCGTCCGGTTCTGGCTCGGGGGCCCCGGCGCGCCCGTCTGTCAAGGCACCGCTGACGGGCATCTGGTACGGGTCGCCGTCACCGGGAACGGCGGCCTACGTCATCCCCGGTGGAGAGGTCGCCATCGGGCAGGTGATCGGGCTCATCGAGGCCATGAAGCTCTTCAACGAGATCAAGAGCGATCTCGCTGGCCGCGTGGTCCGGGTCCACGCCGAGGATGGCAAGCTGGTCAAGGCGAAGCAGGCACTGATCGAAGTGGAACCGCTCTGATGCCACAATCCGCAACCATGAAAAATGCCCGCATCACCGGCTGGGGAAGGTACGTCCCGGAGCACGTCCTGACCAACGCCGCCCTCGAGAAGTTGGTCGACACGAACGACGAGTGGCCGGACTTCGTGCCATCCGGACCGCCGGGATCGACCCCGACCAGATTGACCTTATCCTCCTGGCCACACTCACCCCCGACTACTGGATGCCGTCAACCGCGGCCCTGGTCAAGGAGGCGATCGGCAACACCCGCGCCGCGGCGATGGACGTCTCGGCTGCGTGCTCCGGCTTCGTCTATGCGTTCGCGACCGCCCAGGCCTATGTGACCGCCGGACTTGCCCGCCACGTCCTGGTCATCGGAGCCGAGTTGCTGACCCGGTTCCTCGACTACACGGACCGCGGGACCTGCATCCTGTTCGGTGACGGGGCCGGTGCGGTCGTCGTCTCGGGTTCGGATGAACCGGGCGGCAGCCTTGGCCTCGAGCTGACGACGGAACCACAGGGCGCCTACATGATCTGGCTTCCGGCCGGCGGCGCGAAGAGCCCGCCATCCGGCGAAACCATCGCCCGTGGCGAGCACTACATCCGCATGGAGGGTCGTGAAACCTACCGTTTCGCGACCCGCACGCTTGCCTCCACGGCACTTGAATCGATCCGACATGCCGGGCTCGAGCCGAAGGATATCTCCCTGTTCATTCCGCACCAGGCCAACATCCGGATCATTGAGGCAGTGGCCAAGGGCCTCGACCTGCCGATGGATCGGATGTTCGTCAACCTCGACAAGTACGGGAATACGTCCGCCGCTTCGGTGCCGATTGCGCTCGCCGAGGCGGTCAACGAGGGGCGCGTGCAGGTCGGCGACAACATCTGCATCGTGGCCTTCGGCGCCGGCTTCACTTCCGGCGCCGCGACGATCCGGTGGACCGAGGACCCGGCTCGTGGGTTGGCCGGTGATTCCGCCGTGAACCCGGCCGACATTCACGTTCGACTGCCCGTCGACTGGGATTCGGTCGATCCGATCCCTCAGGCGCTGGCGGAACTCATGGCGAAACCCGGCCTGGTCAACCCGCCACTCGATGATGTCGTTCCGGGCGAGCCGGAGACGGCGAAGGAGACCTCGGAGGTGCGCTCGTGATTGACCTAACCGGCAAAGCTGCCGTCGTGACCGGTGGCTCGCGCGGCATCGGGCGCGCCATCGCCGTGCGCCTGGCGACCCAGGGCTCCGACGTCGCGTTCAGCTACCGGGGGAACCAGGCGGCAGCTGAGGAAACCGCGGCGGCGATCGAGGGCCTCGGCCGCCGAGCCCTTGCCGTCCAGGGGGACGTCAGCCAACCCGAGGCAGCCGACGCGCTCGTCAAGGCCGCGCTCGAAGCATTCGGCAAGGTGGACATCCTCGTCAATAACGCCGGCATCACGCGCGACGACCTGATCATGCGCATGTCGATCGAGAACTGGCAGGACGTCATCAACACGAACCTGTCCGGCGCGTTCTACGCGATCAAGGCCGTCACGCGGCCGATGCTCCGCGCCAAGGCGGGCCGGATCATCAACATCACGTCCGTATCGGGCCAGGCCGGCCAGATCGGCCAGGCGAACTACTCGGCCGCCAAGGCCGGCTTGATCGGCCTGACCAAGGCCACGGCGCGCGAACTGGCGTCACGCGGGATCACCTGCAATGCGGTGGCACCTGGATTCGTACTCACCGAGCTAACCCAGGATCTCGCGGCGCCGCTCCAGGCGGAGCTCACCGCCCGGACGCCCCTCGGTCGCTTCGGCACGCCGGAGGAGATCGCGCAGGCGGTGGCCTTTCTGGCCAGCGATGACGCCGCCTACATCACCGGACAGGTGCTCGCCGTCGATGGCGGCCTGGTCATGATGTAGGGTCAGGCCCTCCCGATAACGAGAACGTCGTGGCGCCGCCGCGACTCAGCACCGTACCGCGCATGCACTGGACCGCAACCGTGACTCTCTCACCCCGACGTCGCAGCTTGCTGGCCGTGGTGCTCCTGGCGGCAGGCTGTGCGACCCCGGTTGGGCCGACGCCGAGCCAACCGAACGAGACGTCCAGTACGCCTGCGACCGCATCGCCCTCGTCGAGTCCGCTCGCGAGCGAAGTACTGCCTTCGTCGTACCTCATCGCAGCGGACCTTGATGGCCTGCTGGTTGACCCGAGCCTGGCCCATCGCCTTCCCCTCGCTGTCTCCATTGATGACGCCCGCGTGGCTCGGCCACAATCCGGATTCAACGCGGCGTCGATCGTCTGGCAGGCGCCCGCCGACGGCTATGAGGTTCGGTACCTGATGCTCTTTCAGGAGCAGGACGCTGCCGAGGTTGGCCCGGTCCGCAGCACCCGGACCTATCTTGCGCAATGGGCGTCCGAGGAGCGTGCGGGTTTTGCCCACTACGGAGGGGATCGGCTTGGTCTGGCTTGGGTGAAGACCCATCGCGGCCTCGTCCTCACGGATGTGGATGGAATAGGCGCCGGTGGGTCGGCCTATCACCGGGTGAGTACGCGGACGGCCCCCCATAACGCATTCACGTCAACAGCGAAGCTCCGGGACGTTGCGATCAGGCTCGGCGCAGCGGAAACGATCTCCGCCGAGGTCCATCTGCGGCCGTTTCGCGACGATGCTCCGCAGGCCGCGCGAGGGACCAGCCAGCAGGTGGTGATCCCGTATCGCACCGTGACGGTGGGTTATCGCTTTGACCCGACGACGAATGCCTACTACCGGACCCTCAACGGTTCGCCTCACCTCGATTCGCTGGATGGACGCCAGGTCACGGCCCGAACTGTCGTCGTGCTGTTCCAGACGTTCCGTACGGACAGCACGATTGAGCCGGGCCATTCGAGGCCGGTCCTCGGGTCAATCGGGTCGGGCGATGCCTGGGTCTTTTCCGAAGGTCGCCGCGTCGACGCTGAGTGGTC
>JBDTQY010000122.1:0-4791 GCA_039931955.1 Chloroflexota bacterium | reverse complement strand
ATCGGGGGCGACAAGGAGATCCCGTACCTGCACCTCGCCCACGAGGCGAATCCGTTCCTCGGGATCCGCGGCCTGCGGCTCGCACTCGACCATCGTGAGCTGCTCGTGACGCAGCTCCGTGCGATCGCACGGGCGGGCGCAGTGGCGAACGTCCGGCCGCGCGTGATGGCACCGATGGTTACGACCGTCGAGGATGTGGCGATGCTCCACGCCCTGGCCGACGAGGCGCAGGTGTCACTCGGCGTGCAAGGCACCTCGTCAGACGCGGGGTTCGAGCTCGGGATCATGGTCGAGGTGCCGAGCTCCGCGCTGTGCGCCCGCGAGCTCGCCGGCGACGTCGCCTTCCTGTCCATCGGCAGCAACGACCTCACCCAGTACGTCATGGCGATCGACCGGACACATGCCCGGCTCGCGCCGTTCGCGAATGCGCTTCATCCCGCGGTACTCCGGCTGATCCGGATGACGGTCGAGGGTGCCGATGAGGCGGGAATCCCGGTCGCGGTGTGCGGAGAGCTGGCCGGCGATGTCGCCGGTGCCCTTGTGCTCGTGGGCCTCGGGGTTGATGAACTGTCGATGGACGCCGGGTCGCTCGATGAGGTCCGCGCGGCGCTGCGAAGCGTATCCGTCGCCGAGCTCGAGGCCCTCGCAGCGACCGCGCTCGCAGCCAGGACGGCAGCCGAGGTCCGTGCGGCGGCAGACGCGCTGCTCGAAAGCCGCTAGCGGACCCCGCGCGAGCTGCGCCGAACGATCCCCTCGGCCGTGAGGCGATCGGTGATCAGGTGGTGGACCAGGCCGGTCCGCAGTGTCCCTCGGAGCGAACGGACCTTGTTCGAGCCTGCGGCGATCGCGACAACCATTGGTACGCGCCGAAGGTCTTCGACCGAGATCGCGATGGTTCGACGGCTCCATTCGTCGTCGACGATCGTGCCGTCTTCGCGGATGAGATGCCCACTGACGTCACCGACGACACCGAGATCGACCAGTCGCGTCCGGTGGTCGTCGTCCAGGCGATCCATGACCGTGCCGTAGCCCGGGTGGAGTGACGGACCGCCGCTCACGCCCAGGAGGGCGACCTGCAGCCGGGTCCAGAAGGCCGTGGTGGCCGCGACGGCGCTGTCCCGCAGGAGCGCCTCCTTGGTCGCCTGGCTGTCGAGCATGCCCGGTGCGTGGAGGTACTGGACCTGGGCCCCCAGACGGTCGGCGACGCGGCGGGCCAGCTCGTTGACGTCGAGGTAGCGATTCCGGGCGTCCCAGCCGCCGACCACCGGCACAATCGACAGCCCTGGCCGGTCGAGGCGCGGCAAGGCGGAGGCCATCGCCGCCATCGTGTATCCGCCTGCGAGTCCGATCGCTCCCTCGGCCGGGACGAGGCCAACGATCGCATCGGCCGCCGCGAGGCCGCACACTCGCGCCGCCGACGACGGGTCGAGCTCCCGACCGGGCGTGATCGTTACGGCCACCCCGAACTGCTCGCCGATCGCGTCGGCGATCTCGGGCTGCCCGCCGAGCGGTGGCTCGATGGAGATCCGGATGATGCCCTGTTCGCGGGCCTGGGTCAGGAGGCGGCTGACCTTCGACACCGAGAAGCCCGTCAACTCGGCGATTTCCGGCTGGCGCAGTTCCCGCTCGTAGTACAGCTCGGCGATGAGGCGCAGCATCTCGCGGTCGGTCGCCGCCGATGCTGTGGTCCGCGTTGTGCTTGTCCGTACCATGGGACCCTTCCACGTACTGCCCGGGACGCCCGGGGCGGGCCACCTGAAGCGATTCGAGTCGACGCAACCTTGACACAGGCCCAACGGGGAGGTTATACAACCTTCACAGGATCTGCAAGAACGTGCCGCAAGGATTTTCTTGCAGCACGTACGTATGGCTCGCCAGGAGGACAGGTGCGCGAGTTCAGGATCGTCGTCGTTGCGCATGGCGATCTCGCCATGGCGTTGGTCGGGGCCGCGACCCTTATCTGCGGACAACTCGATGACGTCCATGCCGTGGGACTGTTCCCGGACGATGCGCCGGAGACCCTGTCGGATCGCCTTTTGAGCGTGGTCGGTGATTCCGACGACGCGGTCCTCGTCCTGGCCGATCTCGCAGGCGGAACACCGCATAACGTCGCGCTCGTCGCGATGCGTCGGCTTCCGCGAGCCAGGCTCATTTCGGGCGTCAATCTGGCCGTTCTCCTCGAAGCGGCCATGGGCGCGGGCGTGCTGGACGACGCGCTCGTGGAACGACTCGTCACAGGTGGCCGAGCTGCCCTCGTTGACGCGGGGCGGCTGCTGGCGACAAAGGCCTAGGCACGGAGACAGGCGGTCGGTCGGGAGGCCCGGTCCGCTCGGAAACGTAATTCCGGATGGTGGCAACGCAGCGGAGGAACGGATGGCCCTGAAGCTCGTGCGTGTCGATGATCGGCTGATCCATGGTCAGGTGATCGCAATCTGGCTCAAGGCGCTGAATGCCAGCCGGATCGTGATCGTCGACGACCGGACCGCCAAGGATGAGTTCCTCAAGGAGGTGATTTCCCTGTCCGCCCCCCGGGGCGTGACCGTGGAGGTCCTCGGCCTCGAAGAAGCCGTCCCGCGCCTCCGGCTCCTGGTTGATGGACCCGAGCCGATCTTCGTCCTGATGCGCACACCGATCACGGCGCTCCGGCTTCGGGAGGCGGGAATCCAATTCCCGGTTCTGAACGTCGGTGGGATCGGCGCAGGGCCCGATCGCAAGCCGCTCTATCGGAATATCTCCGCGAGCGTCGACGAGCTGGCGGCAATGCGCCAGCTGGAGACGATGGGTACCGCGGTCGAACTGCGGATCGTGGAGAGCGACCGGCCGGTGGCCTTCAAGTCGGCCGATAAGTAGGGAGAGGGAAACATGGAGGTGTCTCAGTCGTGCACACTTCGAAGCGCGTGACGGCGTCACCGCTTGCGACGAGAGTGGCATTTCTGGTGATAGCAGGCCTGTTTGGGGCCTTGTTGATCGCCAGTCCCACGCTCGCAGCAGATGGTGCCAGCCCGAAGGCCAGCCTGCTTCAGGCGGCCCTCGTAGGTCTCGGTTATTACCTGTCCAACAGCCCTTGGCTTGCCGGGAACGGTGGGTTCTTCGGCCTCTACCGGCCCCTCGTGGCCGGGTTCTTCGTCGGCCTGATCTTCGGTGACCCGGTCACCGGTGCCCAGATCGGCGCATCGATCAACCTGCTCTACATTGGCTTCATCTCGGCCGGCGGCTCGATCCCGGCGGACCCGTCGGTGGCGGGTTGGGTCGGTACGGCACTGGCCATGGCCGGCGGCCTCGATGCCGGCTCCGCGATCACACTCGGCGTGGCCGTGGGCCTGCTCGGAACGATCGTGTTCTTCACGCGTATGAGCGTGGACTCCGCATTCGCCCACTGGGCGGACGCGCGGGCCGAGGAGGGCGACATCGCTGGTGTCGCCAGGATGAACTGGCTGCCGCCACAGATCTTCCTGTTCATCATCAGCTTCATTCCGGCCACGATCGCGGTCTACGCCGGAGCCGGGGTCGTCTCCGACGGCATCGTCTGGCTCAACGCGAATGCGCCGTGGATCCTCCGCGGCTTCGAGATCGCGGGTGGCCTGCTGCCGGCGATCGGCATCGCGATGAACATGCGGTTCATCTTCCGCGGCAACGTTTGGCCGTACTACTTCCTCGGTTATGTCGCGGCGAACTCCTCGAACGGCGGCTTGAACGTAGTTGCGATCGCGCTTATCGGGATCGCGCTCGGTGTCCTGCACGTGACCCTGACGATGGCCCCAGCACGAACGCGGGAGGCCTGAGCGATGACTGACATGGACAACGACATGGAAACCGGAACCGGTACCCCCGCAGGCTCCGGCCCGAAACTCGATCGGAGTGACGTCCGCCGGGCATTCTGGCTGTGGACCTTCTTCAGCCACGCAAACTACAACTACGAGCGACTCCAGGGAACGGCGTTCGCCCACTCGATGACGCCGATCATCAAGAAGCTCTACAAGGACCCCGCCGAGATCAAGGCCGCCCTCAAGCGCCACCTCGTCTTCTTCAACACCGAGCCGAACGTCGGCGGCATGATCCACGGTGTCGTGATCGCCATGGAGGAGCAGCGGGCGAACGGTGCGGACATCGACGACGACGCGATCAACAGCGTCAAGTCGGGTCTCATGGGTCCGCTTGCCGGGATCGGCGATTCCATCACCCAGGGCACGCTGACCCCGATCCTGCTCTCGATCGGGATCGGGCTGGCGGCCGCGGGCAACCCCTTCGGGTCGATCCTGTATCTCGTCCTCGAAGTCGGGATCATGCTCACCCTTGCGTACTTCTTCTGGTTCCAGGGCTATGACCGCGGCCGCGTGGGTGTCACCGACCTCCTCAAGTCGGGGATGCTCGATCGGGCGCTGACCGGTGCCGGAGCACTCGGCAACATGGTCATGGGTGCCCTGACCTACCAGTTCGTCCACGTCTACGTGACCTGGCACGTCGCCATCGACGTGGGTGGCGGTCAGACCACCTACTTCGATTTCACGAAGGACTTCCTGAACGCGATCATGCCTGGCATCCTGCCCCTCGCGTTCACGCTCCTGGCCTGGTACCTCCTCGCGCGGCGCCGGGTGTCCCCGATCAAGCTCCTCATCGCGTTCCTCGTGATCGCGATGGTCGGCGCGCTCCCGCTCTTCGGGGCGGATGCTGCCTGCCCATCGTTCCTCCACGAGTTCTTCCAGCCCGACTACTGCATTCCGGCGCCACCGGCCGGCTAGGTCCACCGGAAGCAGACCTTTGGACGGCGGCCCGGGCAACGCCCGGGCCGCC
>JBDTQY010000121.1:0-6550 GCA_039931955.1 Chloroflexota bacterium | reverse complement strand
GGACGTCGATCTCGCGGTGGCCGCGGGCGAGGTCGTCGCCCTCGTGGGGCAGAACGGCAGCGGGAAGTCGACCCTGGTCCGCCAGCTTGACGGGCTGCTTCGCCCAACCGATGGCCGGGTGCTTCTCGATGGTGAGGACATTGCTCCCACCCGCGTTGCCGCGCTCGCCGCGCTCGTTGGCATCGTCTTCCAGAATCCGGACCGCCAGATCTTCGCCGGCAAGGTTCGGACCGAGGTGGAATTCGGTCCGCGAATGCTCGGCCGTACCCCCGACGAAGCGGCCGACGCGGCGGCGGCGGCACTCGCGGCCGTTGGCCTTTCCGAACTGGCAGAAGCCAACCCGTACGACCTTGGGTTCTCGAGACGAAAGCTCCTGGCGCTGGCTTCCGTTCTGGCGATGGACACGCCGGTCGTGATCCTGGATGAGCCGACGACCGGCCAGGACGCCCGCGGGCAGGCGCGAATCCAGCGCGTCATAGAGGACATCTCGCAGGCAGGCCGAACGGTCATCGCAATCAGTCACGACATGCGATTCGTGGCCGAGACCTTCCGTCGCGTCGTGGTGATGGGAGCGGGCAGGGTCCTTCTTGACGGGACGCCCGGCCAGATCTTTGCAGAGACTGCCTGGCCAACCCTGGCGTCGACCTATCTCGAGCCGCCCTACGCCGCGCGGGTCGGTGCACGACTTGGCCTGGGGTCGACACCCACCGACGCAGCGTTCGTCAACGCCCTCGGATCGGACGGACCTGGCCTCGGCAGGCTCGCAACAGACCAGATCAGCTGATCCGAAGCAGTCGGCTGGAACGTACCCGGCCGTCGGGCATGTCCGCGGCTGGCACGCCTCAGGACGGGAGGGCGAACCCGGCCACGACGAGGAGGAAGCCCGCGACCCCGATCAGTGCGCCGTCACGAGCCTGACGCCGCAGCACCTGCATCGCGATGGAGCTCCCCGTCGTCTCGTGACCCCGAAGCCCCCCGCGCCAGGCTTCGTAGCGCGCAATGTTGGCGTCTTCGTCCCGGAGAGCCTGATAGCGAGCCCACGGCCCCCGTGCGCGGGTGAACCCGATGCCGATGAGCAGCACCCCCGCGCCCCACAGGGCGAACGCCAACCACGACATCAGTCGGCCTCCGCACCCGAGAGTCGTTCTCGGAGCGCGGCCTGGACGACCGCCGCGTTCGCCTGGCCGCGGGTCTCCTTCATGACCTGCCCAACCAGGAACCCGATCGCCTGCGCCTTGCCCGCGCGGACGTCGTCGGCTGCGGCCGGGTTCGCGGCGATGATCGCGTCGACGACGGCCCCGAGCGTGTCGCTGTCCGAGATCTGCCGCAGCCCCTTCGCCTCGACGATCGACTCGATGCCCTCGCCGGTCATGAGGTGCGCTTCGTACACCTCCTTGGCATTGGACCGCGAGATCGCGCCGTCGCCGACCAGGCGGATCAGCACGCCAAGCTGGACCGGATCGCTGAACAGACCGGTTTCATCGGTCGATGCGTTGCGCATCCGCAGGTACTCGCCGGTCACCCAGTTCGAGACCGTCTTCGGGTCGAGCGTCGGATCAGCATCAAGGGCACCCTCGAACAGTCGGTTCGCGTCCGGATCCGAGACCAGGACCGCCGCGTCGTAAGGGCTCAGGCCGAGGGACTTCTGGTACCGCGAGCGGCGCACCGCCGGGAGTTCCGGCAGGCGCTCCCGGATCTCCGCCAGCCAGGCCGGGTCCACCCGAAGGGGCGGAAGATCCGGCTCCGGGAAGTAGCGGTAGTCGTCCGATGTTTCCTTGGCCCGCATCCGATAGGTCTCGCCACGCTCGTCGGACCAGCCGCGTGTCTCCATCACCAGCACGTCGCCGGCATCGAGCATGGCGGTCTGGCGCTCGATCTCATAGTTGATGGCCCGTTCCACGGAACGAAACGAGTTCATGTTCTTGACTTCGACGCGCGTCCCGAAGGCTTCCGTCCCGCGGGGCCGGAGCGAGATGTTGGCCTCGACCCGCATCTGACCGCGCTCCATATCGGCATCGGACGCACCGATGGCCCGAAGGAGGAGCTGGAGTTCCTCCGCGTACTTCCGGGCCTGTTCGGCGGTCCGGATATCCGGCTCGGTCACGATCTCCATGAGCGGAGCGCCCGAGCGGTTGAAGTCAACCAGGCTGAGCCGCTCGCCATTGGGACCCGGGGCATGGACGAGCTTGGCCGTGTCCTCTTCGAGGTGGGCCCGCGTGATCGCCACCGCAAAAGGCCCGGCGCTCGTATCGAAGGCCAGTTCGCCGCGTGCCGCCAGCGGCAGGTCGTACTGGCTGATCTGGTATCCCTTGGGCAGGTCCGGATAGAAGTAGTTCTTGCGATCCCAGCGAGTTGCCGCCGGGGTCGCGGCCTTGATCGCGGCGCCGGTCGCGAGGACCAGTTCAACGGCGCGCCGGTTGATCACCGGCAGGGCGCCAGGTAAGCCGAGGCAGACCGGGCACGTGTGCGTGTTGGGCTCGGACCCGTCGTAGGAGGTCGAGCAACCGCAGAACATCTTCGACACGGTCTTCAGCTGACAGTGGACCTCAATGCCGATGACGGCTTCGTAGCGGTCGAGCGCGGTGCCGGACGCAGCGGATCCGGCCGAATCCATCGGTGAAGACATGGTCGCAGTTTGGCACAGGGCGGCTCGAGAACGCACCCGGCAGCGTCAGCCGGCAATGGCCTCGGCGACGGCCTCGGCCTGGGTGAGCGCTCCCCCGGCCGCCCAGGCCTGCTCGTAGGTGTCCGCCGACATCGCCGCGTGCGCACGTCCCAGGTAGGCGTTCATCTCGGGGATCTCATCGAACGCCATCTTCGATCCCGAGGCCTCCCGGATCCCAGCCGCCGCGCCGAGGAGCCGCACGGCACGCTCGGCCTGGCTGCGCTCGATGGCGACATAGGCGAAGTTCTCCAGCTGATTGGCAACTGCCCCGCGGTGGCCAAGGTGGACCCAGTTCAAGATCGTTTCCCGATAGCGAGCCATCGCCTCATCGAGCCGACCGCCGCGCCGGAACGCGTGGGCAAGATCGCTCCGCGCCGCGAGGGCGAAGCGCTCGTCACCGAGCTCGGTGAACCGGGCGATGGCCGTCTCATAGCGAGCGACTGACTGATCGAGCCGTCCGGTGTGGTCGAGAAGCCGACCGTGTGCCATGGCGACCGCTCCGATCACGTAGGGACTGCCGGAGTGCTTGGCGGCCGCTTCGGCCCGGACGACCAGCGCCTCGCCCGCGGGCCCGTCGAACATGGCCATGCTGGCGCCACCGAAACCCGCAGCAAGCCCGAGGACCCACCAGTTCTGGCTCTGTTCGGCCAGATCGGCAATCTCGCTGAATCGGTCGTAGTTGTCCCGGCCTCCGCCACTGAAGACCGTGGCCACCGCAAGGCCACCCAGTGCGTACAGGCGCGCGACTACGTCGTCTGCCGCCTCGGCCAGTTCGAGGGCTTCGCGCGCCCACTCCATCGCCTGTTCGGTCCGGCCGGACATGGCCCAAAGGCGAGAGGCCTCGCCCATGAGCCGTGCCACAAGAATTTGATCGTCCCGGTCAGCTTCCGGATGACCGACCGTTCGATCGCGGGCAATCTGGATGGCTGTCTCGATGCTCTCATCGGTATCCGCGGACGTGACGCGCACGGCCCGGTAGGCAAGGAGCGCCGTGGCCATTTCGACGGCCTTCCACGGGTCAGCCTCGAGACCCCACTCCAGCGCGGCCCCGATGTTCTCGATGTCCGCATCCAGACGATCCAGCCAGTCGAGTATGGTCGGGCCACGGAGATCGGACTCGGCGGCAACCAACAGCGCCCCAAACGTGGCCAGGT
The DNA here is from genome assembly GCA_039931955.1 of Chloroflexota bacterium. Lineage (GTDB taxonomy): Bacteria > Chloroflexota > Limnocylindria > Limnocylindrales > CSP1-4 > UBA5189. The sequence goes on along the minus strand of JBDTQY010000121.1, from coordinate 2,731 downwards.
GGCGCGCCGCAAGCGCCGCGACCTCATAAGCCTCAATGAGCTTCTCGCGCGCGTATTGTCGAATCGTCTCGAGCATCCGGTAGCGCGTCGTTGGCCCTCGATCGACCATTACGAGGGATCGATCGACGAGGCGGGCGAGGTTGTCGATGAGCTCCAGGTGATCCATCTCATCGGGTCCATCGCCAACGATCTGCGCCGCGGATGGGACCGTCCAGCCACCCGCGAAAATCGACAGCCGACGGAGCAGGCGACGGTCGTCGTCGCTCAGGAGATCCCAACTCCAGTCCACCAGGGCGTGCAGCGTCTGCTGGCGTGGGACCGCCGTCCGGCGGCCACCAGCCAGGAGGCGGAAGCGATCACCGAGACGTTTGGCGATGTCGTCGGGGGACATCGTCGCGACGCGAACAGCGGCGAGTTCGATGGCCAGCGGGATGCCGTCCAGGCGCGAGCAGATCTCGGCAATCGCGCTGACGTTACCCGCCTCCACCGCGAAGCCTGGCACTACCGCGTTCGCCCGCTCGGCGAAGAGGCGGACGGCCTCGGTGCCGGCGATGGCCTCGACCTCTGCCAACGAAAGCGGGCGTGACCCGCGGCTTCCCCCGATTACTGGGCAGGACAGTGACTGGACCTGGAGGACAGCTTCGCCTGCCACCGCAAGGGCCTCGCGGCTCGTGGTGAGGATTCGAAGCCGCGACGAGGCATTGAGGAGCACGCCGACGATCTCGGCGACGCCATCCACGAGATGTTCCGCGTTGTCCAGGAGGAGCAGGACGTCCTTGTCGGCGAGGAACTCGGAGAGGGTGATGACCCCGGGCTGGCCCGGCACCTCCGGCGCTCCGAGGGCGCGGGCGATCTCCGAAGGGATCTGAGCCGGCTCACGGAGTGACGCGAGCTCGGCGAGCCAGATCCCATCAACGAAACGCCCCTCGGCGCGTCCGGCGGCCTCCAGCATGAGCCGGGTCTTGCCGGTGCCGCCCGTCCCGATGAGGGTTACCAGGCGATGACGCTCCAGCAGCGCGCGCACCTCGGTGACCTCGCGGTCGCGTCCGACAAAGGACGTCAACTGGACGGGCAGGTTGGACCGACGGGTACTCAGTGAGCGGAGCGGAGGAAACTCCGCAGGGAGATCCGCGCTGATGAGTTGGAATACCTGTTCCGGGCGATCGAGGTCGCGCAGGCGGTGGGATCCGAGGTCGCGGAGCTCAGCCGCGGGGGCTAACCGGTCACCGGTGAGCATTGCCGCCACAGCCGAGAGCAGAATCTGGCCCCCGTGCCCGATGGAGAGGATGCGCGCCGACCGGTTGAGCGCTGGCCCGAAGTAGTCGCCGTCGCGCGATTCGGCCGTACCTGCGTGCAGGGCCATCCGAACCCGGAGCGGCCCCGTGGGACCCCACGCGCTGTCCCGCAGCCCCCGCTGGGCAGCCGTCGCGGCCGCCACCGCCTCGATGCTGTCCCCGAAGATGGCGAGGAGCCCGTCGCCGGTGGTCTTGATGACGGTGCCCTGGCAACCCTCGACGGCGGTCCGGAGGATCTGGTCATGCAGGGCCAGGGCAACGCCCATCGTGGCGCCGTGCTCCTCCCAGAGTCGGGTCGATCCCTCGATATCCGTGATCAGGAACGTCGACAGGGCTGCTATGCCGGAAACCGATGCTGGGCTGACCGACGGGACGAACGGCTCCAATACGCGCTCCTGGATCAGTGGCTGACGGTGCGGACTCGCTCGACGAAGCGCCCGATCCGGACGAGGGCTTCCTGGAGTTGCTCGTAGCTGGTCGCGTAGCAGGCCCGGACATGACCATCGCCAGAGGGTCCGAACGCACCGCCGGGCACGACTGCGACGCGCTCCTCCTCGAGCAGGCGCGAAGCGAACGTCTCCGAATCGAGGCCGGTCGAAGTGATCTTCGGGAAGGCGTAGAACGCCCCGCGCGGCTCGAAGGTCTCGAGACCCATGGCGTTGAAACCGTCCACCACCAGGCGACGGCGACGGTCGTATTCGGCCAGCATCCGCTCGACGTCGGGCTCCCCGTCGACAAGGGCAACGAGGGCGGCGTCCTGGGCAACCGTCGGGGCGGACATGATCCCGTACTGGTGGACCTTCACGATGCCCTCAAGGATCCCCCTCGGGGCTGCCAGCCAGCCGACGCGCCAGCCCGTCATCGCATAGGCCTTGCTGAAGCCGCCCATGAGGATGGTCCGCTCGCGCATGCCCGGAAGCGAGGAGAACGCCCGGTGCGTGTAGGAGCCGTACGCCAGTCGCTCGTAGATCTCGTCGCTGTACACGAGCAGGTCGTGACGCTCGGCGATCCGGGCAAGTTCATCCTGGGTCTCGGGATTCAAGACCGCGCCCGTCGGATTGCACGGGTAGCCGAGGAAAAGCGCCTTCGTCCGTGGCGTGATTGCCGCCTCGACTGCATCCGGGTCCAGGGCAAAATCATCCTCGAAGCGCGTGGCCACTCGGATCGCGGTGCCCCCGGCAAAGACGATGGCGGGCACGTACGCAACGTACGAGGGCTCGTGGAGGATGACCTCGTCCCCAGGGTCGCAGGTTGCTCGAAGCGCGAGATCCACGGCTTCCGACGCCCCGACGGTGATCAGCAATTCGGTCGCGGGATCGTAGGTGACGCCATACCGTGCCTCGAGATGTCTGGACAGCGCTCGACGGAGCTCCACGGTCCCGTAGTTGGAGGTGTAGTGGGTGCGACCCTCGCGCAGGGACTCGACGCCTGCTTCG
>JBDTQY010000120.1:0-11131 GCA_039931955.1 Chloroflexota bacterium | reverse complement strand
GACCCCTTCAGTGTCCTCGCCTGGTTGTTCACGCCGGTCTTCCAGATGTTCTTCATCATCCTGGTCCTCCTGGACAAGGCAACCGGCAACATCGCGATTGCCATCCTGCTGCTGACCCTGCTCATCAAGGTCGTCCTGATCCCGGTCTTCCGCCGCCAGATCGTGTCCACGAGGCGGATGCAGTTGATCGGGCCCGAGGTCAAGGAGATCAACCGACGCTTCAAGGGCGACCGAGCCAAGATCCAGGGGGCTACGGCCGCGCTGTACAAGGAGCGGGGCGTTTCGCCGGCCGGCTGCCTGCCGGCATTCATGCAGATGCTGCTCCTGATCCCGCTCTACTCGGTCTTCAGCCAGGGTCTCCAGAACGTCAACCCCCAGGCCATGCTGGACCTCTTCGGGTTCCGGATCCTCGAGCTCGGTTGCGCGGCAGCCCCGATTTTCGACTCCACGGGCCAGCACGTCCTCAATCCATGCCTGGATCCCAAAGCCTTTGGCGTCAACTGGGGCATCCCCGAGGTGTTCCTCGGCAAGCCTGGCGCGCTCTTCTCGGGCCTGAGCTTCCTGGCCATCATCTCGTCGCTCGTGCAGCTCGTCGCCTCGCGGATGACGATGCCGCCCGCCAGCGCAGCCAGCGCTGACGACACCAATGCGAAGACCCAGCGCCAGATGGCGATCTTCCTGCCGTTCATCTCGCTGATCTACGGCAGCATCCTGCCGGCCGGGCTGTTCCTCTACTGGATCGGGTCGACCCTCTTCTCGATCGTGCAGCAATACCTGATCATTGGCTGGGGCGGGATGTTCCCGATCTTCGGCTGGACCCCCGGATTCGCCGTGGGTCACGAACCGCGCTTCCCGGTCGCCGCTGCAACGGCGCCGACCCCCACCAAACGCGAGGCGGGAGCGCCCGCGCAACCCAAGTCAGAGCGGTCCGCCCTGGACCGATCCGCGTCTGCGGCGGCAACCGTCCGCCAGCGCGGCCGCCAGGGTCGACGAGGGAGACGACGATGAACATGAAGCAGAGCCGATCATGAGCGCCTACCGCGAATTCACCGGCAAGAGCGTCGAAGAGGCCCTGCGTCTCGCTCGCGAGGACTTTGGGGCCGGCCTGGACGATCTTGACTTCGAGATCCTGACCCCGGGCAGTCGCGGCGTCCTTGGCATGGGAGCCGAGCCGGCGCGCATCCTGGCCGCACCGCGTTCCGAACTGGGTGGCGCTGCGCCCAAGCGAGAGGCCGCCTCAGCTCGACCGCTGCCTCCGCCCCCGCCGGCGCGGGAAGATCGCGGGCCGCGCCCCTCGTTCAATCGCGACGGTGACCGTGGCCCACGCCGCGACGACCGACCGTCGGAGACGGCACCCCGCCGCGACGATCGACCTGCGGACGAAGCACCTGGCCGCGATGGCCCGCCACCGGATGTGGCACCGCACCGCGAAGAGCGCAGCGAACCACCCCGCCGCGAGGAGCGCAGCGAACGACCCCGCCGCGAAGAGCGGAGCGAACGACCCCGCCGCGACGACCAGGGCCAGCGGCCCCAGCGCACGCCCGATCGCGGCCCGCGCCAGAGCTCGGAGCTCACAGCGGGCGAAGTTGCCGAACTGACCGCGCTTCGCGGCTCCGTATCAGTGGAGCGTGCCGACCTGGAAGCAGCCGAGGCATCGCCCGAGGCGCTCGCCGCCGGCAAGCTCATCCTGGAGAAGTTGCTGGATCTCATGGGCTTCGACGTCCACGTCTCGATCGAGTCGGCTGAGACGAGCCGGCTCAACGTGAGCGGCGAGGAAGACGAGCGAGAGGAACTCGGCGCCCTCATCGGACGCAAGGGCGAGCGCCTCAGCGCTCTCCAGCACATCGTCAACCTGATGCTGTCGCGCGAGATGGGCACGTGGACCAGGATCCTGGTGGATGTCGAGGACTATCGGGGTCGTCGCGAACGCCAGCTCCGAGAGATCGCCGAGCGCGCCGCGCAGCGCGTCATCGAGACCGGCAAGATGCTCCAGCTCGAGCCCATGCCCGCCCTGGAGCGACGCTGGGTGCACCTGGCCCTCCGAAACCACCAGGACGTGGCCACCCAGTCGATCGGTGAGGAGCCGAACCGGCGGATCATCGTCATTACGCGAGCCGGCTGAGCTGGTTCCTCCTCGCAACATCTGGCTCGCCCCAGCGTCCTTTTGGACGACAGCCGTTAGGATGGCCGTCCGTCACGACGACTTGGCGTCGCCTTGTCGAACGGTCGCGCCCATTCCGGCGACCTGCTGGACCTGGCTCGATGAACGCTCGGGGATGTATCCGCGCCCATGACCAAGAACAAGCCCAACCGCCCCTCAAAGCCCAAGACGATCCCGGATGAACCGGCAATGAGCCGCCCGGACGCCGATCCGGCTACTGACGCACTGGCACTCGCCGAGGGCAGTGCTGTGGAGCCCGCCCAGGTGGCCGCCGCCCCCGCCGCCCCCGCCGCCCCACCTGTTGAAGCGGCGCCAGCTGCGGAAGCGGCCCCGCCCGCCCCTGCTTCGACGACCGGGGCTGTTGTCTCCGCCAGCACGAAACGCCACCGCACCCGACCCGCGGTCCGCTTCCTCGTCGCCTTCCTCTTCGGGCTGCTGGCCGTGATGGCCGCCTCGGCCGGTGCTCTGGCGGCCTACGAATCGGCGAACGCCGACCGGGTTCTGCCGGGCGTACATGTCGGAACGGTGGACCTGTCCGGATTGACCCCATCGGCCGCGGCAGCCAGGCTCCGAGAGGCGTATGCGTCACTGAGTGACGGAACGCTCGTTCTGGCGGCCGGAGACGCCGAGCGGACCGTCAGCTTTGGCGATCTCGGGCGACGCATCGACGCCGATGGGATCGTGCTGCGAGCCATGGCAGTGGGTCGCGGCGGCCCGACGGCAGAGAGAATCGCCTCGAATCTCCGCATGTTCGTGCGCGGGGTGAACGTCCTCCCGGCAGCGACATTCGAGCTGGCCGCGCTGCGTCACGAGATCGACCGCCTGGCAATCGAGATTGCGGTTCCGGCACACGACGCCTCGGCCGAGGTCACCGAGCTCGGCTTCATGGTGAATCCCGGGTCGGACGGGCGCCTCGGCGGCGTCGAGGAAGCGCTGGCGGCCGCACAGGTGCAACTTACGGACGCGGCCGCTCCGTCGGAAATCCATATCGAGCTGCCAACGACGACGTTCAAACCTGACGTAACGACGGAGGAGGCGGCTGCAGCCCGCGCGGCCGCCGAGGGCATTGCCGTCGAGACCACACTCATCGACGCCGACCGGTCATGGACGATCACGGCCGCGACCATTCGGGGCTGGATTACGTTCGCGGTCGCCCCGGACGGCACCTATGGACCGGTCGTCGCGCGTGAGGGTCTCGAGGCCGGGCTCGCGCCCATTGCGGCCGACGTTGCCAGCGATCCGGTGGATGCCAGCTTCCTCCTGTCCGGCAACCAAAAGATCGTCGGTGTCTCCGATGCCAAGGAGGGCCGCGCCCTCGACATGGCCGCCACGGTCGAGACGCTCGTTGAAGCCGTCGAGCAGCGCGCTCACGGCCTGACCGTTCCGCGGATTCCCATCAGCGTCACCACGATCGAGCCATTGTTTACGACGGCGGAAGCCACCAAGACCGCCCCACTCATGAAGCCCATTTCGGAGTGGACCACCTACTTCCCTGTCGGCATCAAGAACGGCGGCGGAGTCAACATCTGGATCCCAGCCCGGGAACTCGACGGCATGGTGGTCCTGCCCGGTGCGTGGTTCGATTTCTGGAAGGCCATCGGCCCGGTGACGCGCGAAAATGGATACAAGGACGGCGGCGCCATCATCGATGGGCACACCGAGCCTCAGGGAGCCCTCGCGGGGGGCATCTGCTCGTGCTCGACGACGATGTTCAACGCGGCACTCCGGGGCGGCCTCGAGATGGGCGCCCGGCGGAACCACTACTACTACATCGATCGCTATCCGTTGGGTCTCGACGCGACGGTCTTCCAGAGTGGATCCGGGTCGATCCAGACCATGTCATGGCGAAACGACACGGACGCGCCGATCCTGATTCGCGGAACCGGCTGGTCGGTCGGAAGCAAGGGCTACGTGAAGTTCGTACTGTGGTCAGTGCCGACCGGCCGCACCGTGACCTTCTCCACGCCGATCGTGAAGAACCAGAGCAGGGCAACGGACACGATTGTCTACACCACCGACCTCGCGCCAGGCGTTCGTGAGCGCGTCGAGTACGCGGTTGACGGCAAGGACGTGTGGGTCACACGGACCGTCAAGGATGCGAGCGGCACGGTGATCCACAAGGAGACCTACTACTCGCACTACTCGCGTGTGACGGGTGTGCTCCGGATCGGCGTGGCGCCCAAGCCCACGGCCACACCGACACCCACACCGATAGCCAGCACCCCGCCGGCACCCACAGCGCCGCCGGCACCCTGAGGTCGCCGCCCGCTGGCTCAGCTGGCCGTCCCGACCCCCGGTGTTCGCCGACAGTCCGGGCATAGCCCGAAAAGCTCCAGTCGATGGACGTCAACCTGGTAGCCGCTCTGGCTGGCGATTCGACTGACCACGCCGGCCAGTCCGGCATCGCCGACATCTGTCGCCCGACCGCACCGGGAACAGACCACGTGATGATGGTGGGCGGCCGGCTCACAGGCGATGTAGGCATGCTCGCCCGACGGTAGGTCGAGCCGCTCGATCGCCCCGACGCCCTCGAGGACATCCAGCGTCCGGAAGATCGTCGCTCGGCCGACATCCATGCGCTGGCCGACCGCCTCGACGACCAGGTCCGCGGCGGTGAAGTGCCCCTCCCTGTCCATGATCAATCCGGCGACAGCGCGGCGTGGCGATGTCAGTCGATAGCCGGCTCGACCGAGCGCAGCCAGCGGGGACTCGGCATCAGAGACGGGTGCACGCATCGTCTCGAGAGGATACGCGGGCGGGGGACCATTGGCTGGTTCGCGCGAGCTCAAATTCGACCCTTGACAACCCCGCGCCCGAGAGTATCGTGTGATGCATGGTACCAAGCGAGACACGGAACACCCTGACCGAGTTGCGCCGCGGCGTCCTCGAGTTCTGCGTGCTGGCGACGGTGCGGGCCGAGGAGTCCTACGCCTTCGAGATGGTGCGGGTCCTGTCGGCGGCCGGTGAGCTGGTGACCAGCGAGGGAACCATCTACCCGCTGCTCTCCCGCCTGCGTCGCGATGACCTCGTTACCACGACGTGGCGAGAATCGGACGCCGGACCCCCACGACGCTATTACCGGATCACGGATGCGGGCCGGCGCGCACTGGCGACGTTCGGCGATGACTGGGCTCGTTTCCGCGATGCGGTTGACGATCTGCTCGACGGCAAGACTCCTGGAGGCACGGGCGATGGAGACTGACCCCCTGGTTCGCGACTACCTCGGACGGCTCGAAGCGGCCGCCTGGATGCTCCCTGGCGATCGACGCCGCGAGCTCGGGGAGGAGGTTCACGAGCATATCGACGCCGCTCTCGCGGCGGCGGGACGGCAGGACGAGGTGGCCGTTCGGAACGTCCTGGAGCGGCTCGGGCGACCCGAGGAGATCATCGCAGCCGAGGTCGGACCGGGTGGTCCGCCCAACCCGACCCAGGCACCCGACCCAGCGGACCCGGCGCGCCGATCCATGGGCGGTGTGGAGATCATCGCGCTCCTCCTGCTCACCATCGGGGCCATATTCCTGCCGCTCATCGGGCCGCTCATCGGGCTCGTCTTCGTGTGGTCGTCCTCGTACTGGACCAGGAACCAGAAGCTGGTGGCAACCGTGATCGTGGCCGTCCTGCTCCTCATCACGATCGCGGGCCTTGCGGTCGGGAGCGGGAGTGCGGCTCAGCCGCAAACCACACGCAGTATGTGAGGATTGTCTGATGTCGATTGAGCCCGTCTACCTGCTCATCCCACTGGCTGGGATCGCCGCCGCGGTCTTCCTCGTCGCGGTCGGCTTGCGGCGAAGACGCTAGACGAGACCCGGTATCCGGGGCACGCCGAGGACCCAGGGGCCGGTTGACAGCCGCCGGAAACGCCCAAGACAACACGGGGGTGTGGTGGAGATGGGGGAGAGTCGAACTCCCCGTCCAGAGCCCTTCGGCAGGAACCAGCTACGAGCGTGTCCGATCATTTTCGTCAACCATCCAGGCGGGGATCGGCACTCTCCCGGTTGGTCCAGCCACGTGTCTCTAGATCGAGCTTGGTCCCGGACTACGCAACACTCATCCGGTCTGCAGCTCCGCTTAATGACGCTTCCACGACCCGCGGAACTGAGGTCGCTTCCACGCTCACCTTACCGCCTAAGCGGCGAGGGCGAGAGTCGACTGCTTGTTGGCAGTTACTTCGTTTTGCCGCCTGTTTAACGAGGCCTGACGGCACCTCGGCTCGCGTTTCCTGTCAGCCAAACCCTGTCGAAACCACGCATCCCCACAGGTCGCATGCACGCTGGCATCCGGCCGAGAGTCTAGCCGAGGTTGGCCATTCAGCCAACTGTCTGTCCGCGTGGTACCCGTGACGCTCTGGGCGCGCGCCCACGGACTTACCAGATGTCCCCGACGGTGAAGCCGTCCGGAAACGGATCGCCGGGATCCACGACGTACGTTGCCAGGCCGGTGATCCAGGCGGTGCCGGTGATGGTCGGCACGATGGCCCGATACGCGCCTACCGTCGTCTCCTCGACCACGCGGCCCGTGAAGACCGTCCCGAGGATGCCCTCGTGACGAAACTCGTCGCCGGCCTTGAGCCGGCCCTTCGCATGGAGGACGGCCATCCGGGCCGACGTCCCTGTCCCGCACGGAGAACGATCGATCGCCCCGGTCCAGGTCGACGGCTTGTTGAAGTCGAGCGTGCCGGTCGAGACCGTCACCGCGTTGCGCATCGAGTTCGCTGGATCGTGGGCCGGACCCGACAACTGACCGATGGTGATCCCGGCAAAGCCCGGCTGGTCCGGGTGGACGACCGGCAACTGCCCCGCCGCCGCCGCCTTGATCAACTCGGTGATCCGGGTGATGTCGCGGCCCTCGTCGGGTGTCAGGCGGAGGCCGAATTGCTGAGCCTCGGCGATGACATAGAACATGCCCCCATAGGCGACATCGACCAGGACTGTGCCGAGGGTTGGAACCTCGATCGAGGTGTCCAGGTGGGTCGCGAAGGCAGGCACGTTGCGGAACGTGACGCTTTCGACCTTGCCGTTGCGGCACGCACAGCGGAGCCGGATCAAGCCGGCCGGCGCCTCCAGCACGAGCTCCGTGATCGGCTCGACCATCGGCACCATGCCGGTCTCCAGGAGCACCGTCGCGGTGCAGATGGTGTTCGTCCCGGACATCCCGGGGTACTCGACCTGCTCCATGATCACGAAGCCGGCTGCTGCCTCTGGGTGACTGGACGGCAGGACGAGGTTGCAATTGGCGGCCGGGTAGCCGCGAGGTTCCCGGAGCATCCGCTTCCGGAGATCGTCCCCGTTGGCCTGCAGCCACGTCATCTTGTCGAACATCGTGACGCCCGGGACATCGAGCACGCCGCCAACGATCACCCGTCCCGGCTCACCGGCTGCGTGGGCGTCGACGGCCTGGATGGTGCGTGCGAGCCGCATGCCCTCTCTTATCGCCCCCGTCGTGCGTCGGAAACGTCACGTGCCATCTGGCGTCGGGCATCGCGCTCTGCGATGTCTCTGCGCTTGTCGTGAAGTTGCTTGCCGCGGCCCAACCCGAGTTCCAGCTTCGCCTTGCCGCGACCGGTCAGGTAGAGGCGAAGCGGCACCAGGGTGAGGCCCTTGGCCTTCGTCTTGCCGAGGAGCTGGTCGATCTCGGATCGATGGAGCAGCAATTTCCGGTGCCGTTTGGCCTCGTGGTTGAACCGGCTCGCGCTTTCCCACGGTGCGATGTGGGCCCCGATCAGCCAGGCTTCCCCGCGATCGATCCGGGCGAACGCGTCGGTCAGGTTCACCTTGCCGGCCCGGATGCTCTTGATCTCGGTCCCGAACAGGACAATGCCGGCCTCCACGGTGTCCTCGATGGAGAACTCGTGGCGGGCCCGTCGGTTCTGCGCGATGGTCTTTTCGTCCATCGGAGAGTGAGCTCCAGTCGTGATTGGGCGTCGGCGCTCGGCGCCGTAGGTGGGATCGTGACGCAGGTGCGGGTTCTGCGCACGGGCGCCCGTCACGGGGTGTGCCGCCCGGACGCGCGAACGCCGGCCCTCTCGGACCGGCGTTCGCCTGCGGCTGCCACCCGCTCGGAAGACCGGTTAGACGGTCAGCTCCGGCGAGGTGGTGCAGCGACTGTGATACGACACTGCACATCACCTCCTTTCGTTCGCGGGTACCGTATCCGAAAGGGACGGTGCTGGCAACCTCGAATTATCCGGGAGGCGCTGAGCGCCGCATCAGGCGGCCTTCGGAAGGGCTCCCGAAACCGAGCCCGTGCCGGACAGGAACTCGAGCGCGCGGTCGAGGACCGGATCTGCACCCGGGGGGTTGTCCGCCGGGACCGCGATCTCGATGTCCGGCGTGAGGCCGATCTTGTGGATCCAGCGCTTGTCGGGTGTCAGCCACTTGGCGACGGTCAACTTCACACCCCCGGCATCGTCATTGAGTTCGATCCAGGTCTGGACGGTCCCCTTCCCGTAGGACGTCTCGCCGATGAGCGTTCCTCGGCCGGTGTCCTGGAGCGCCCCTGCGACGATCTCACTGGCGGAGGCGCTGCCCCGGTTGATGAGCACGGCGACCTGGATCTTCGAGTCGGTCGCGACGCCCTTGCCCAGGGACTCGGTCGGAGTGACGTTGCCCTGGGCGTCCTGCTCCCAGAAGACGGGCCCAGAGGCGATGAAGGCGCTGGCCACGGTGCGAGCTGCCGTCACGAAGCCGCCGGGGTTCCCGCGGAGGTCCAGGATGATCTTCGTCTGGCCCTTGTCGATGGCCGCTTTGAGCGCATCGACGAAGGCCGTCGCGCCGTTGTCCGAGAAGCCGGTGAGCCGGATATAGGCGACGGAACCGTCGGCGTACTGCTCGGTGATGACCTCGCGCTGGCGGACGACGTCGCGGGTGATGGTGACATCGAAGGGGGCGGATCCGATCCGCTCGATGGTCATGACCACGGTGGTCCCCTTCTTGCCTCGGATCCGGTCCCGCGCCTGCGTTGGCGTCAGCCCATCAAGCGTGGATCCATCCACCCTGGCCACCACGTCGCCGGGCTCAAGGCCCGCCTCGAGGGCCGGACTGCCATCCAGCGGGGCAACAATGACCAGGCGACAATCGGGGCCGAAGGTGGTGCAATCAACCGTCTCCCCCTTCGCATTGACGGTCCCGATCTCGGCCCCGATGCCCTCGAATTCGCCCGAGATGTCCTGGAGCGTATTCCGGAATTCATCCGACGTGAGATACGTCGAGTAGGGGTCGCCGACCGCCCCGACCATGCCCTTGATGGCACCCTCGACGAGGGCCTTCCGGTCCACCGGCCCAAGCGCGAACCGATCCCGGATCGCGGCGTAGGTATCCCAGAACGGCTGGAACAGCACCTCATCTGATGCGGGCGTGCCCGGTTGTGCGGTCTGGCGCTGCCCCAGGACGTAACCGGACGCGAAGAGTGCCCCGCCGGTCAGGACGACAACCAGGATCGCGGCAATCCCGACGAGGATGGTGCCGCGGCCGCCGAGCCGACCTGACTTCGAGGCCGGCGCGGCAGACTCGTTGGCCGCGTGCCCGGCGAAGTCTTCCGTGGCACCGCCATCCCCATGCGGAGTGTCAGCGCCGGTCTCATGGGCGCCCGGATCAGAGTCGCGCCCGCTGTCGTCCGCCGGCAGGGAGGTTGCGGTTTGCTCGTCCGGTCCTGGGTCGGCGGGGGGCGTGGCGTCGGAAAGCATCGGTCAAGGGTTCCTCAGCGGGTCGGCGCGCCGTCGATCGCGGTGCGCTCGTGGCCAGCCAGTTGGTGCATCAGCCTACATGGCGTCCGTGGATCCTACGCTCGATCACGTTGGTGCGGATCAATCGTGAGGGAAACCACACGGAGCCTTTGCCCAGCCTTCACCGCCGGGCCGGACGAGGCCGCTAGCGAATGAGGTAGGTCCGGATCGAGACAAACGCACCGATCACCCCGAGGCCCACGCCGGACCCGATGACGAGGACTGCGACCTGGCGAGCGATGGCTCCCACCTGGAGCGGCAGAACCCGGAAGAATTCGAACATGAAGGCGCCGAGTGGGTCGGCAGCGGCAGCGATGATGGCGAGCGTGATTGCAGCACCCAGGAGTCCGATCAGGGCACCTTCGAACACGAACGGCCAGCGGATGAACGCGTCGGACGCCCCGACCAGACGCATCACCTCGATCTCCTCCGCTCGAGCCACGACGGCCAGGCGGATCGTGTTGATGACGATGAACAGGACGATCGCCGCAATGACGGCGAGGATCACCACGCCCGCCGTCCGCAGGAACTCCGTGACGGTGAGCACCCGGCTGACCAGGTCGGTGATGTTCTTGACGCGTTCGACCAGTGGATCCGCCCGCAGGGCGTCCGTCACGACGCTGAAATCATCGGGGCTGCGCAGCTTCACCTCGAGGCTGGCGTGTAGCGGGTTGGCATCCAGGTAGCCGGTCAGGTCCTGCTCGCCCTGCGCCGCTCGCGCGTCCCGGAAACGCTTGAGTGCCGCCTCCGGAGAGACGTACGCAGCCTCGCGAACCTCGGGGAGTGCCTCGATCCGGACGCGGAGTCGCTCGACATCCGCCAGCTCCGCCGTGCCCCGCAGGTCAGCGACGACCTCGACCTTCTGTTCCACGAACTGGAGCCCCGCCAGCAAACCGCTCTGAACGATGAAGAAGCCGGACAGGAGAAGGAGCATCAGGGTCATCGTGGCGGTCGCGGCGAAGCTCATGGCCGCGTTCCGCCAGAAGCCCTGCCAGGCTCTCGAGAGGCTGAAGGCGAGAAACCGGATCATGGTTCCTCAGCCCTGCCGGTGATAGCGGCCACCGAGCTCGTCGCGGATGACGCGCCCTTCCTCGAGGGCGATGACGCGCTTCCGGAGGGCGGTGACGACCTCGGCGTTGTGGGTGGCCATGAGGACGGTCACGCCCAGCTGGTTGATCCGCAGGAGGAGCTGGATGATCTCCCAGCTGATCAGCGGGTCCAGGTTGCCGGTCGGCTCGTCGGCGATGACG
>JBDTQY010000119.1:0-5882 GCA_039931955.1 Chloroflexota bacterium | reverse complement strand
CACCTTGCGCTTATCGCCGGCAGTGAGAAAACGACCACGACGGCAAGCGCAAGGGCCGCCACCCATAGCAGCAGCGGGCTGGCGGAGAACCGGCCCAGCCCCATGCGGGTCTTAAGGTTCGGGTACGCCTCGCGACGGGACGAACGCTCCCACAGCGGACCGAACCTGGGCCCGGATCCGCGCTCATTGCCGGATCCACGGGCGGCACCACGACGGCGCGACACCCGAACCCGGGATTCGCGGGGTTGATCATCGGCGTCGTCGAGGGCGAAATCCGCCGAAAGTTCCACCTCCGCGGGCCGCGACACGGTGCGCCCTGGTGCCACGGTGCTGGCCCAGGGCTCCAGGGCAGGCGACTCGCCGAGGATCCTGTCTGCGAGGGAGCCCGACAGCCCTGACCCGCGATCCGGGACGGCCTTGGCCTCCACATCGTCGTCACCGTTGTCCCGGTCATCATCGTCGTCATCGGCCTCGTCGCGGGTCGAAGCCATCCACGGCGGTGGCGATTGCCAGTCCCGCGGTGGGTTGCGCCGTGCACCGTCGTCGGAGAGGTCATCAGGGCGCGAAGCCGTCGACATCTCGTTCCGAACCGGGCTCTCGCGCGCCAGCGGATCGGCAACCGGGGCGGATCGCGCCTGGGCCGCCTCGCGTCGTGCCCAATCGAGGAACGTCGGACAGACCGAGAAGGCCGAGGTCAGGCAGTACGCCTCCTGGTGGGCCATGGCCCTTGGCGCTGGCCGTATCTCCGCGTAGCAGCGGTGGCGCGCGTCCGGACCCTGCGCCCGCCCTTCTCGATCGTCCTCGAAGGCGACGAAGGGGCAGGCGATGGAAGATTCGACGATGGGCAGTCCGGCGTCTGACATCGAGGGCATGATAACGGCGCGCCCCGCGTCGGATCAGCCGCCTCGGATCTCAGCGGAAATCCAGCTCTGGCGGATACGCGAGTCCCAGGGCCGGCGGGCGGCGGGCATGAATCGGGCGCGTGGAGGACCAAGGAACCGCCGCCGATCAATCGGCGACCCCTGAATTCTGCCGATCGGTCGTACGATGGGCGGCCAGCCGATCGGGGCCATGGGCCTGGAGCATCCTTGACCGAACGTCGACTTCCTTGCCTCAGCGCCGCTCCCGGCGCGAAGCCTTGACCGTGGGCGCGCGGCAAGTCCGACTTTGGAGAGGGTCTGTGCGTCGAGGCGCGTTGAGCGTTTCTGTCGCCGCCCTGGTGCTCGCGGGATCAATGTCCGCGGCGGCGGCAACGGAGGTGCAGACCAGAACGCCCGCCGGTGCGACCCAGGTCTCGCCTGCAGCGCCTCTTCCGGCATCGTCGTTTGCGCGTCGGCTTTCGGCCGACGTCTACGGGTTCCTGCCGTACTGGGAGATCGATTCCGGGACGGACGACTACCTGCGCTACGACCTGCTCACAGACATCGCCCTGTTCTCGGTCGGCTTCACGTCGACAGGTGCGATCTCGACGAGCGGGGGCGGTTACGCGGCCGTCATGGGCTCGACCGCCGCGACCATCGTGGACCACGCCCACGCCGCAGGCGTCCGGGTCGACCTCACGGTGACCTCGTTCGGGTACGCCAAGAACGCCGCGTTCTTCGCGGATGCGACGGCCATGTCGACGGCGGTCACTGCCATCTCGGGCCTCGTTGCCAGCAGGGGCCTGGATGGTGTCGATCTTGACGTCGAGCTCCTCTATAACGCGAACTTCGCCGCCTATGGGGCGTTCGTAGGCCAGCTTCGAGCAGCCCTGACGGCCTCGAACCCGGACGCCCGCGTCTCGGTCGCGACGAATGGGGCGCTGTCCGGCGCAGGGATGGCGATGCTTGCCGTCGCCAACGGCGCCGACCGCGTGTTCCTGATGGGATACAGCTACCGGAGCGCCGGCTCGAGCCCTGCCGGCAGCATCGCCCCGATCGTGCGCGCGGGTGAGGGCCTGAGTCTGACGACGAGCCTGGACCAATACGCTTTGACCGGTGTTCCGGCGAACCGGATCCTCCTCGGGCTTCCGTACTTCGGTCGATCCTGGATCACGACATCCGGCGACCTCCATGCCACCACCACCGGCTCGGCGGGCACCTTCATTCCCGGCGACAGCCTTCCGACCATCCGAGCCGGGACCGTCATCCAGGAGGAGCAACTCGAGGCCTCGAAGTGGTTCGCTATCAATGACCCTGCGACCGGCATCTGGACTGAAACCTACTTCGACGACACCACCACCCTCAGGACGAAGTACAACCTCGCCACGAGCCGCGGGTTGGCAGGTGTCGGCATTTGGACGCTCGGCTATGACCGCGGGATCGAACCCTTCTGGGGCGCCATCACCGGTGCCTTTGGCACGGTCCGAATGGCTGGCCCGGATCGGTATGCGACCGCGGCCGCCGTGTCCGCCGATGCGTACCGACCGGACGTCCCCGTGGCATACATCGCGACGGGCGCAGCATTCCCGGACGCCCTCGCCGCGGCCGCGGCCGCAGGCGCCGCCGGAGCGCCCGTTCTGCTCGTGACCGTATCCGCGATCCCGAGCGCGACCGCTGCGGAACTCGCCCGGCTGCAGCCGGGCCGGATCGTCGTCGTCGGTGGCCCCTCGGTGGTATCCGACGCCGTGCTGTCCGGGCTCGGCGTCTTCACGCCCGGTGGCGTGATCCGCGTCGCCGGGACAGATCGCTATGCCACGGCGGCAGCCCTGTCGGCAGCGACCTATCCGGGCGGCGCGCCGATCGCCTACCTGGCGAACGGCGCTGGCTTCGCAGATGCGGTGTCGGCAGCGCCGGCCGCCGCGCGTGACCATGGTCCGGTCCTGCTGACCAGGGCCGGCATCCTCCCGGGTTCGACTCTGGCCGAACTGGTCCGACTCGCCCCGACCCAGGTGGTCCTGGTCGGGGGAGCCAGCGTCGTCAACGAGGCCATCGCCGCGACGATCACGGCGGCCATTCCGGGCGTTATCGTGTCTCGACTCGCCGGACCTGATCGATTTGCCACGTCCGCCGCGGTCGCCGCAACGTTCGGCCCGGGCGTGCCCGTTGTCTATGCCGCGACCGGGCTCAACTTCCCGGACGCGCTCGCCGGAGCCGCCGCGGCCGGAGCGCAAGGCTCGCCGATGCTCATCACGTTGCCGACCGCCCTGCCTCTTGCGATCCGAGATCAGATCGCCCGACTGCGGCCTGGCCGTGCGGTCATCACAGGTGGGCCGTCCGTGGTTTCGGATGCCGTCCTCGCAGCGATCAGGGCTGCGGTCGCCTCCCCGTGAGTCGACCCGAGCCCCAACCGGGCCACGTTTGACAGGCTGGGCGTCCCTCCGGACACTCAGGGAACAACGTCGATCGACTCGCAAACGCACCAAAGGAGTCCCATGTCCATCCATCGAGCACTGAACAACGTCCTCGCCCCGCGGACAACGGTCCATGCCCACTGCGACCTTCCCTGTGGTGTCTACGACCCAGAGCAGGCGCGCATCGAAGCCGAATCCTGCTATCGGATCGTCGAGAAGTACGCGGCTAACGACACCGCGGCGTTCCGGACCCGAGCCATCGCCATCAAGGAGCAGCGGGCCGACCTCGTCAAGCATCACCTTGATGTCCTCTGGCACGATTACTTCAAGCCCGAGCACCTCGAGCAGGTTCCCAACCTCCACGACCTCTTCTGGCAGGCCACCAAGCAGGCCTCAAAGGTCAAGGGCTCAACCGACCTCGCCGACGCGAAGCTGCTGCTCGAGTTGGTGGACCAGGTCGATGCAGCCTGGAAGGCAACCGGCGGACCCGCCAAGACAAGGGTCGCCGGGCGGCCTGGCTGAGCACGATCGAACGCAGCCTCATGACGCCGGAGCCGGACGATCCCGCTCCGGCGTCTGCACGCCCGGAAGCAGCTGGCTCGCCTTCCCGCTGGGAACGCCTCCGGGGTCCATGGCGCGTCGTGGTTGCCGAGGGGTCGATGCTTCCGACCATCGCACCCGGTGACTGGCTCCTCATCGACCCCACCGTGCGACGTTGGCCTCGACCCGGCAGCCTGGTTGTCTTTCGCGAGCCGAACACGGACACCCTCGCGATCAAACGGGTCCTCGCGCGGAGCGGCGAACGCGCCCCGTTCAACGGCGGATTCATCGTCATCGGGGAAGACGAGGCGTGGCTGACCTCGGATGCCACCCCGACGGTCGCGGCCGCGGCCGGCTTCGGTCCGCCGATCGATTCGGAGCGATATGGGCCGGTCGAGTCCGGTCGACTCGTGGGCAGGGTCTGGTTCCGCTACGGCCCTCCGGGGCGGATCGGTCGCCTTGGGAGGACCAGGCCGACCGAGTAGCTGCGCGGCGGCGAGGTGCTCCGGCCGCGGGCTCGCCTGCGTGGCCGGTATGCTGCCGTTATGGATGACCACCGTTCCGATCCGGCAGTATCACTCCCCCGGGCCCCCGATCCGTGGGCTGGTTCGGCTATGCCGAGCGCGCGCACGGGCCCGCCGTTTCACATGACCGAGATGATCGAGGCGGAGCCGGCTCTCGCCGAGCGGATCCTGATGCGACTGGCCGCGCCGGAAGGTGCCGCGTCATCCCTCGCGGATACGATCCGGGCCACCGCCCGAGCGGGCAAACCCATCATCGTGGTCGGCTGCGGCACCAGTGAACACGGAGCCCTGGCCGTCGCCGCCATCCTTCGCGATGCCAATCGATCAGCCGGACTCCCGTCGTCCCCGGGCACCGGCGGTTCACCGCTGGCTGTACAGGCCCTCGAGGGGGCCCTTGAGCCAATCCTTGGTGGACCCGGTGCCGTGGTCATCGGCATCAGCCACGAAGGCGGAACCTGGGCGACCAATCGGGCCTTGTCGGCCGCACGAGATGCTGGCGCAACCGTCGCGATCATCACCGCCGCCAGCGAGTCACCCGGCGGATCCGTGGCCAACATCGTGATCTCTACCGAGGAGATGGATGGGAGCTGGTGCCATACGGTCGGCTACCTCTCCCCGATCATCGCGGCGGCGGCGATCGGTGCGCATGTCGCACGGTCGGCGATCGATCCCATGGTCGTCTCGGCTCTCCTGGCGGCAAGCCTTTCGGAAGCGACGACCAAGGCCGTTTCAGCGATGGCCGGCGAGCTCCACGATGCGGACCGATTGCTTGTGGTCGGCAGCGGGTCGGATCGCGTGGCGGCCCGTGAGCTCACGCTCAAGATAGAAGAAGGGACCCACCTCCCGGCGGCCATGCGGGACCTGGAGACCCTGCTCCACGGCCATCTCGCCGGTGTCGACGCACGCACGGGACTCGTCCTGATCCTCACTGATCCGGTTGCCCGCGGCGCGCGGACAGCGCGCGGCCTCGATGTCCTGCGGGCCTGCCGCGAACTCGGCCTGCGGACCGGGGTCATCACGACGCCAATCGTCGCCGAGGAGATCGACCCCACCCTGACGCCCGCGGGGAGGATCCTGATTCCCGAAGCGCCCGAGTTGCCCGACCCGGTGGCCTCGCTGATCGGAACGGCTATCCCCCTTCAGCGACTCACCGAACGGATGGCGATTGCCAGGGGCATCAACCCGGACCCGATCCGGCGGGACGATCCGCGCTACCTCGCCGCGGCCGACGCGGCAGGCTGACCTCGCGACGGCAGGGTGCGAACTTCGACGCTCCGCATCTTCATGCTGGCCCTCCTTGCGACCGCGGTGACGGCGGTCGCGAGGATGGCTTTCTTTGCTCGGCGCCGGGATGAGGCCATTCGGATCGGGCCAGCCCGCGGCGTTCATGCCATGGCACCGACGCCGCACTACCACGACCGACCGGCAACAGCGTGACCGTTCGGTCGCTGGCAGGTTGCCGAGCGGACATCGACCTTGTCCGGATCTCTGACGGGCCCGTCGACCTGGAGGTCCTGCCGTCCGTTGGCGCCCGACTGCATCGCCTT
>JBDTQY010000118.1:0-5549 GCA_039931955.1 Chloroflexota bacterium | reverse complement strand
TCTCCATACGGCGACGGCAAGGTCTACGCCGTGCCGCCGCTCAAGCCTGGCGTGACCATCGTCCACGCACAGCGGGCCGACGCCGCTGGTAACACGCAGGTCTGGGGGTTGCTGGGTTGCCAGAAGGAGGCCGCCTTCGCCGCCGAGCGGGTCATCGTGGTTGTGGAGGAGCTGGTGGATGAAGCGGTGATTCGGGCGGATCCGAACCGGACGATCATCCCCGGACTCATCGTGGATGCCGTGGTCGTGGAGGCGTATGGGGCGCACCCTTCGTATGTCCAGGGGGCATACGACCGCGACAACCGCTTCTATCTGGACTGGGACGCGATCACCCGTGACGAAGAGGCACTCCAGGCGTGGCTACGCGACTGGGTGTTCGACGTCGAAGGGCGGGCCGGGTACCTGGAGAAGCTGGGTCCTGAGCGCCTTGCCGCCCTCCAGCCCGGTTCCGCGCCGTCCGGGTCCGTGGATTACGGGGACTACCGATGAGCGAGGTTCGGGCGGGGACCGGCGAGCCCGTGGCCGGGAGCGGTAAGGCCGGCGGGCCAGCGTCTCGCGCGGCCTTCTCGAAGTCCGAGATGATGATCGTGGCCGCCGCGCGCGAGCTCGCCGGACAGCGCGTCTGTTTCGTAGGCGTGGGCCTGCCCAACATCGCGGTCAACCTGGCCCAGCGGACGGTCGCCCCTGATCTGGAGTTGGTGTATGAGGCAGGGGTCTTCGGGGCACGTCCGGCGCGCCTGCCGCTGTCGATCGGCGACCCGACGATCGTGACCGGGGCCACCGCAGCCGTCTCGATGTTCGAGTTGTTCAGCTTCTACCTGCAGGGCGGATTGGTGGATGTCGGATTCCTCGGGGCGGCCCAGATCGACCGGTTCGGAAACATCAACACCACCGTCATCGGCCCGTACGACCATCCCACGACGCGTCTACCGGGAAGTGGCGGTGCCTGCGAGATTGCGATCAATGCACGACAGATCTTCGTGATCATGCGCCAGAGCGCGCGCTCGTTCGTCGATCAGATCGACTTCCGGACATCGCCCGGAAACCTCGGTGGGGCGGAGAAGGCGGAGCGGATCCGTCGCGAGCAGGGCTGGTTGGGTCGCGGTCCATCCGTGGTCGTGACCGACCTGGGCATCTGGCACTTCGACGATGACGGTGAAATGCGGCTCGATTCGCTGCATCCCGGAGCCTCATTGGAGGAGGTCCGGGCCACGATCGGCTGGGAGCCCAGGATCGCCGACCATCTGGCTGCGACCGCCGCCCCGACACCCGAGGAGCTTGATCTGATCCGGCGCGAGCTGGACCCCGGTGGCGCCTATACCCGCTGACGATCGGTTACGTGTGGCTCTACTCCGCCGAGCGCTCTTCCGAGGCACGGGCTCGCACGACCACGACCGGGCAATGGGCGTTGTGGACGACGTGGTCGGAGACACTACCGAGGAAGAACCGGCCAACGCTCCCGCGCCCATGGCTCCCGACCACCACCAGGTCGACCTGCTCGCTCTCGGCGGCCTCGACGATCGATTCGCCGGGCTCGCCCTCCCAGATCAGGAAGTTCACGCGGACGCCCGCGGCGCGGCCGCGGGAGACGAGTTCCTGCGCCGCGGCCTCACGATCCGCACGAACCTGGTCAACCCGTGGACCGAAGCGGCCGCCGGGCCGGCGGAGTGTCCCCGGGTCGATCACGCTGACGACCAGCAGCTCGGCGCCGAGGTCGCGGGCGAGACCAAGTGCCTCCTGACCGGCCTCGTCCGATGCAGCCGACAGGTCCGTGGCCAGAAGAATTCGGTGGATGCTGCGGGACGCCCGGGCTGGTCCAGGCCCTCGGCTCACCGATCCTTCCAGCTCGGGGCTCGGTTGCTCCTGCATGTCACTCCCTCCCGGTGCGGCGGCACGGCACGCACGGAACCGGATGGCCGAGGCGTTCGCGGCAGGACCGCCGGAAGGGGACGACTGTGGTACGCATGGATTGATGGTGAGGAGGCGGTCTGATCTGAAGAAGTGACACCTGGCCCCTATCGGCGGGCCGGTGGTCCTCGCGTCAGGCAGACTTGTGCGAGAGGGGGTCATCCCGCACGCCCGTTGCGGAAAGGAGCGCTATGGCTGATACCCTCCCGACGTGACTGATCAGACGCTTTCCAGGCCCTTCACGGAGACACCCGCCGCGGGCCTCTCATTGGTGGCTACGATCGATGCGCTCGACAGTGCCACACGGGCGATTGTCGGCGAACTTGACCCAGATCGCGTACTGCAGCTCATGGTCGACAGCGTTCGCGGACTTGTCCACGCACGTTACGCAGCGCTGGCCATCGTGGACGGACGTGGGCGCATTGAGCGTTTCATCACGAGTGGCATCACGGCGCAGGAGCGTGCCGCCATGGGTGATCCGCCAAGCGGGCACGGGTTGCTGGGGCTCATTATCACGGAGGGTCGCGCCTACCGGATCCCCGATATCGCGCGACATCCGGCGGCGTACGGGTTTCCGACCGGGCACCCGGCAATGCGATCCCTTCTCGGAGTTCCCATCCGAGTTGGCGGGATCCCGATCGGGAACTTCTACCTCACCGACAAGGCCGCGGCCGAGGAGTTCAGCGAAGAGGATCTGCGCCTCGTGGAGCTGTTCGCGCTGCACGCTGGAATCGCCATCCAGAATGCTCGCCTTCACGCGCGGGTTCAGCGCCTGGCGGTCCTGGACGAACGCCTGCGAATCGGGCGCGACCTACACGACGGGATCATCCAGGGCATCTACGCGGTGGTCCTGTCGCTGGAGGACGTTCCTGACCTGATGGTCAATGCCCCTGCGGTCGCCGCCGAGAGAGTCGACCACGCGATCGATCGGCTCGCATCGTCCATTGGCGAGATCAGGTCCTTCATCACGGACCTCGGGACGGAGTCGGGCGAGGCCGCCCTCGGGTCGCGACTGGCCGGACTCGCCGACGAGTTGCTCCTGACCTCGGGTGGCCGGGTGTCCGTCGAGCACGATCTGGATGATCTGGTCGGCGTGGATGCGCTGCTTTCCGCTGAGGTCTCCAGCCAGCTGCTGCAGATCACCCGCGAGGCGCTGAGCAACGCGATCCGTCACAGCGGGGCCTCAACGGCGCGCGTCTCCCTGCATGCGCGCCAGGGAGAGGTCCTGCTCAAGATCGAGGATGACGGGAAGGGCTTCGATCCCTCGGAAGCGCCGCGGGCGGGGCACCTCGGACTGGCGAACCTCCGCGATCGGGCGACCGCCGTTGGGGGCACGCTCGAGATCGATAGTCGCCCGGGCGCTGGGACCCGTATCATCGTCCGGTTGCCGCTACCGCTTCCGGAGGAAGGCTCGTCGTGACAGACGCCTCGCCCACCCGCCCGCTCCGCCTGCTCGTTGTTGACGATCACGAGGTTGTTCGTCAGGGCCTCGTCGCGCTCCTTGATCGGCGCGAAGGCTTTCAGGTTGTCGCTGAGGCCGGGACGGTCGCCGAGGCGATCGAACAGGCTATTCGACATGTCCCGGATCTGGTGATCATGGACATACGTCTGCCGGACGGATCCGGCATCGAAGCATGCCGCGAGATCAGGGCGGAGCTGCCTGCAACGCGGATTGTCATGCTGACCTCGTTTCCGGATGAGGAAGCGGTCCTGTCGGCGATCGTGGCGGGCGCCTCCGGATACCTCCTCAAGCAGATCCGCGCCCGCGACCTGGTGGCCGCGCTCGAGGCGGTTGGCCGCGGCGAATCCCTTCTGGACCCCGCCGTGACCGAGAAGGTGTTGGAGCGGATCCGACGGATCGCCACGGGCACCTACACGGACGAGTTGGCGCAGTTGACGTCCCAGGAGCAGAAGATCCTGCTTCTCGTGGCCGAGGGCAAGACCAACAAGGAAATCGCGTCCGACGTCTTCCTCTCAGACAAGACGGTCAAGAACTACGTCAGCTCCATCCTGTCCAAGTTGAACCTGGAACGCCGCGCGCAGGCAGCCGCGTTCGTCGCCAAGCACCGTAGCAACCGCGGTACCCCGTAGCAGTTGGCGTCCATCGCGCGAGGCGAGCTGCCCGCGACGCCACCTCTCGCGGGTCCGCGTTGACCCCGAGCGCCAGGCGGCCCGGGCCGCGCTCGACCTTCGGCCCGTAACGAGGGGCCCTCCGGACCCCGGGACGTTCCCGGCTCGGGCCGTATGCTCTGGGCATGCGAATTGTCACTGCCAACGAAGCCGTAGCCGGGATTCGGTCCGGCAACCAGATCTATCTCCAATGCGCTGCGGCCACGCCGTCCGTCCTGCTCGACGCGCTCGTAGAGCGCGCACCGGAGCTCCATGACGTCCGCGTGGTGCATCTCCACTGCGAGGGACCGGGACCCCACCTCGCGCCCGAGATGGCGCCCCACTTTCGGCACATCGCCCTGTTCATCGGGCCAAATGCCCGGGCAGCCGTAAATGAGGGCCGGGCCGAGTACGTACCGACCTTCCTGTCAGATGTTCCCCGCCTGTTTGATGCCGGGCTGATGCCGCTGGATGCGGTCTTCGTCAACGCGACGCCACCGGATGCGAATGGGTTCTGCTCACTGGGCACCAGCGTGGAGGCGATGCATGCAGCCATTCGAGCCGCCCGCAAGGTGATCGTGCAATTCAACGCCGCGATGCCACGGACCCTCGGGGACAGTTTCATCCACGTCAGCCAGATCGACATGGCCGTCGAGTGCGACGTTCCGCCGTACGAGCACACGAACGGACATCTCGGCGAGGTCGACCGGCGGATCGGGCAATTCGTGGCCGACCTGGTTCCGGACGGGGCCACCATCCAGATGGGGATCGGGGCCATTCCGAGCGCGGTCGGGGCGGCCCTCGTCGACAAGCGGGATCTCGGTGTCCACACCGAGATGTTCACCGACGTTGTGGTCGATCTCGTCGAGCGCGGCGTGATCAACGGTAGTCGCAAGGAACGGAACCGCGGGAAGATCGTCGCCGCGTTCCTGATGGGGTCCAAACGCGTCTACGAATTCGTCCATGACAACCCGATGGTGGAAATGCGGCCGGTGGACTTCACCAATGACACGCACGTCATTCGGTCCTTCAGCCGGATGACGGCCATCAACTCCGCGATCGAAGTCGACCTGACCGGCCAGGTTGTGGCCGACAGCATCGGCCACAGGATGTACTCGGGCGTCGGTGGCCAGATGGACTTCGTCCGTGGCGCGACCCTGGCACCGGAGGGTCGGGCGGTGATCGCCCTGCCATCGACTGCCGCCGGAGGATCGATGTCCCGGATCGTGGCCACGCTCAAGGAGGGAGCTGGTGTCGTGACGACACGGGCTCATGCCCGGACGATCGTGACCGAATGGGGCGTTGCTGAACTGTGGGGCCGCTCGCTGCGGGAGCGCGCCGAGGCCCTCATCTCGATCGCCGACCCGGCCTTCCGCGAAGGTCTGCGCGTCGATGCGCGGCGGCTCAACCTACTCTAGGCGCGGACTCGGCGCGCGCGGGTTGGCCGTGGCGCGCGCGCCGGTTCGAACACAGGCCATGGACGCATGACCCCTTCCTACGCCCCGGATTTCGCGAGGGACAGCAGGATCTCG
>JBDTQY010000117.1:0-3373 GCA_039931955.1 Chloroflexota bacterium | reverse complement strand
CGAGGACATCGAGCTTCACCAGCTTGGCCGCGCGGTAGCCGATCTCCTCGTAATCCATGGAGGCGTAGCCGGCGGTCCGCGTCTTGAGCTGGTCGAAGTAGTCGACGATGAGCTCCGCCAGGGGCAGTTCGAACTTCATCAGGACGCGGACCGGATCGATGTACTCGAGCCCGATGAATGACCCGCGTCGATTGGTGGACAGCTCCATCAGCGGCCCGATATAGCTGGACGGCGTGACGACCGACAGGAGTACCCACGGCTCAAGGATCTCCTCGATCTCGGACACCGCCGGCAGGAATGCCGGATTGTCGATCGTGATGGTCCCGCGACCATGCGTCATCACCACCTGGTACTCGACCGACGGGGCCGAGGCGATGAGGTCGAGGTTGAACTCGCGCTCGAGACGCTCCTGGACGATTTCCATGTGGAGGAGCCCCAGGAACCCGCACCGGAACCCGAAGCCCAGCGCGACCGAGCTCTCCGGTTGGTACGTGAACGACGCGTCGTTCAGGTGGAGCTTCTCGATCGCCTCGCGAAGGAGCGGGTAGTCCTCGCCGCTGACCGGATAGATCCCGGCGAAGACCAGGCTCTTGGCCTCCTGGTAGCCGGGCAGCGGCTCGGTGGCCCCGTCGGCGGCAGACGTGACCGTGTCACCGACCTGGGCCTCCCGGACGTTCTTCAGTCCAGTTGCCAGGTAGCCGACGTCGCCGGCGTGGATGACCGGCACCGGGACGAGGGCCGGGCGGAAGAAGCCCAGTTCCAGGAGATCGGCTTCGGCCCCGGACTGCATGAGCCGGATTCGGTCGTGGGATCGGAGGGTCCCCTGGGCGAGGCGAACATAGACGATGACGCCCTTGTACTGGTCGTAGTGCGAGTCGAAGACGAGGGCCTTGAGCGGCAGCGCAGGATCACCCTTCGGAGCCGGGATCCGGGCGACGATGGCCTCGAGGATCTCGGTGATCCCGATCCCCTCCTTGGCCGAGGCAAGAATGACCTCCTCGCGGGGGATCGCCAGGATGTTCTCGAGCTCATCCATCACGACATCCGGCTGGGCCGACGGGAGGTCGATCTTGTTGAGGACCGGGATGATCGTGAGCCCTTCCTTGAGGGCGAGGTGGACGTTGGCGAGTGTCTGGGCCTCGATCCCCTGGGCGGCATCGACGACCAGAATCGCACCCTCGCAGGCCTGCAGGCTGCGGCTGACCTCGTAGCTGAAGTCCACGTGACCCGGCGTGTCGATGAGGTTGAGCCCGTAATGCAGACCATCGGCCGCGGTGTATTCGAGGCGCACCGCACGGGCCTTGATCGTGATCCCCTTCTCGCGCTCGAGATCCATCGAGTCGAGGACCTGGCTTGTCATCTGGCGAGGATCGATGGCGTGCGTCGCCTCGAGCAACCGATCTGCGAGCGTGCTCTTGCCATGATCGATGTGGGCGATGATCGAGAAGTTGCGCAAACGGCTCTGAGGGATGGTCACGGCTCGGGAGTGTAGCGGGCGGGCGCGCCCACGGGGCTCAGGCGCGGATCACGGCGAGCACGGCAACACCAACGCCGATCACAACAACGCCCACGATCTGGATCCGCGCCAGCCGCTCACCGAACAGGATGAATGCCGAGACCGCGGCGATCGCGGCGAACTGGGAGCTGAGGACCGCGGCCATCGCCGGACTTGCCTGCGCGCCGGTCAAGTAGGCCGCGGCCCCGATCACCTCGAACACACCGGAGGCGATGACGAGCGGCAGTGCTCGACGCGACAGGCGCAGCCGACCCCTGACGATCAGCGGGATGGCGATCAGGATGACGCCGGTGGCTCTCGAGGTCAGGAGGATCCAGGCGATCGGCACGTCGCCAAGACGGGCGCTAATGACCAGTCCGATCGAGAAGGCGATGGAGGCCGCAATCGCGAGGAGGACGCTCCGCCGGGTGGCCGCCGCGTCCTCGCGGACGTGACGGGGTCTGGCGGCCGGCTGCGGGGCTGTCAGTGCGGGCACAACCTCGTTTGGATGGTCGGGATCGACCGCCACGACGGGTGCGTTGATCGCCGCCACTTCGTCCGCCCGTCGATCGATCGAGGCCAGGACGACGCCGATGGCGATGATCCCGAGCAAGACGGCTGTCGGAATGCCGAGCGCTTCGCCCAGGAAGACGGAGGCGACGGCCGCCGCGGCACCCTCGGTCGAGACGATGGGCGTGACGATCGAGACGCGGCCGATTACGAGGGCGTGGTAGGCGAGGACCAGACCTGCCGTGCCGGCGATGCCATTGATCGCCATTCCTGCGATCTGCGCCATCGACATCGGCTGGAGGGTCGGCAGGCTGGCGATCGTTGGCGGGATGCTGACGACGAACCCGACGATCATCACCCAGGCCAGGACGGACATGGGCCCGATCATTCGACTCGAACGCGACGAACCGAGTGTGGCAATGGCCCACGAAAGGGCGGCGCCGAGCCCAGCGACAATGGCAATCATTGCCGGCCAGTCTGACAGTTGCGCCCCCGGGCACCTCCCGATGCAGCCGGGCACCTGCCGCCACGCCCCCGACCCTCAAGCGCGGCTGGACGCCAATGGCCCTTTGCGCGCGGCTCTGGTACCATCCCCGTTCGCGCCCGGGCCATCTCGCCCGCGCCCCGCAGACAGATCCCGCACAAGAGGTTTCGCACCTTGGCAAAGACGCCCCGGACATGGACAGGCGCCCGTACACCTTCGGGCCTGAAGCGCGTCCGCACCTCTGCGCGCCGGCACGAGATCCTCGGCCCACGGCGCACCGTCGCCAAGACGCTGGTCAAGACCGCTCTCGCTGCCGCAACTTCGTCGACCGAGGGCGTTGACGCGATGGCCGCCCTCACCGACGCCATCAGCGCGCTCGATCGGGCCGCCAAGGTCGGTGCAATTCACCCGAACGCCGCGGCTCGCCGCAAGTCGCGCCTCGTCCGCAAGGTGAATGCCGCTGTCGGCGGCACCGCGGCCGTTTCGTCGCGCGTCGCCAAGACCATCGGCAAGACTGCAGCGCTGAAGGCCGCGAAGGCCCGCATCGCTGCCGGTAAGGCCGGTAAGGCCAAGGGCGCCCAGACGGCGGCCGGCAAGGCCCGCGCCGCGCTGAGCAAGTCGAGCCGCGCTGAGGCTGCAGCTGCAGCCAGCGCTGCTGCTGCCAAGGCTGCCGCCGCCGCGGCCGTGGTTGCCCCGAAGGCCAAGGGCGCTGCGAAGAAGGCCGCCAAGGCCGCAGCCCCGAAGAAGGCCGCCGTCAAGGCAACCGTTACCCCAGCTGCCGACAAGAAGGCGCCAGCCAAGAAGGCCGCTGCCAAGAAGGCTCCCGCGAAGAAGGCTTCGAAGGCCTGATCGCAGGAGGCACCGCTCTCGCGATTCTGGACGCC
>JBDTQY010000116.1:0-4914 GCA_039931955.1 Chloroflexota bacterium | reverse complement strand
TGAAGGCGTCGATCATGATCAGGAGCTCCATGATCGCGTCGTTGACCGTGTTCGAAGCGTCGACCGGGCGGCAGGTCGGCTGGACGATGAAGACGTCCTTCTCCCGGACGTTGTCCAGGATCTTGACGAAGATGTTCTCGTTGGCGAACTTGAAGACATCGAGGCGCCCGGTTTCGGCGCCAAGGTACCGGGAGATCTTCCGGGCGAGATCCGGGTTCGAGTTGCCGTGATAGATCTCGAACTGGTCCGCGTACACGGAGGACTCCTTCCGTTCGCCGGGCCGGAACGCGCCGATCAGGCGTCGCGCCCCGGAGTGCCGCCGCCATCGCCTGCTTCGGACACCACCGGATCGCCATTGTCGCTGTTGTCGCGGCCTTCCGCCAGTCCCGGACTGAATGCGGCAATGCCGACCACACGGTCGCCCTCGTTGAGGCGCATGACGATGACGCCGCGCGCACCGGAGGAGTAGCGATTGATGGAGCCCAGCTCCGTTCGCACGACCTGGCCGTGGGCCGAGATCAGGACCAGTTCCTCATCAAGCTCCGTGACCTGCTGAACGGCCGTCACGACGCCGGTCTTGCGACCTTCGATGGCAATCAGGCGAACGCCCTGGCCTCCACGATGCTTGAGTCGGAATTCGGTCAAAGCGACGCGCTTGCCATAACCCGTTTCGGTGAGGACCAGCAGATCGGCTCCCGGCCGAACGACGCTCATCGAAACCACGCGATCGTCCGCCTTCTTGAGCAGCCGGATCCCGATGACCCCGGCCGCGTCACGGCCCATGGCCCGGACCTCGCTCTCCTCGAACCGAGCGAGCATGCCCTGCGCGGTGGCGATGATCACGTCATCCTCACCGGACGAGACATCTACCCAGGCAAGTTCGTCGCTCTCGTCGAGCGTGATGGCCCGGATCCCGGTCGAGCGCACCCGCTCGAACTGCTCGAGTGGCGTCTTCTTGATCTTGCCCTTGGTCGTGGCCAGGACGAGGTAGCTTCCTGCGGCAAAGGTCGGCAGCGTGATCGTTGCCATCGGAACTTCGCCCGACTCGACCTGGACGCCGGGCAGGTTGATGATCGGCATGCCCTTGGCCTGGCGGCTGGCATCCGGGATCGAATGGACCTTGGCGGAGAAGACACGCCCGCGGTTCGTGAAGAAGAGCGCCCAGTCGTGGGTACTGGCGACCAGGAGGTGCTTGACGGCGTCCTCTTCCCGGGTGACGTGGCCGATGATCCCCTTGCCGCCGCGCGCCTGTCGCCGATACGTCGCGACCGGCTGTCGCTTGATGTAGCCGCGCCCGCTGATGGTGATGACGACGTCCTCGTCGGCGATGAGGTCCTCGTCCGTCAGTTCACGGGACGAGTCGTCCTCGACCCTTGTCCTGCGGTCGCCCGCGTAGCGCTTCTTCACGTCGGCGAGCTCGTCCTTGATGATCGCCAGGACCCGCGCGGGATTGGCGAGGATGTCCTCGAGTTCGGCGATCAACTGGATCACCGAGAGGTACTCGTCCTCGATCTTCTTGCGCTCGAGCGCGGCCAGACGGGCGAGACGCATATCCAGGATCGCCTGCGCCTGGCGCTCGCTCAGATCGAACCCGGCCATCAGGTTGGACTTGGCGCGCTCGGTATCCGCCGATGCGCGGATGGTCTTGATGACCTCATCGAGGTTGTCGAGCGCCTTCTTGAGCCCCTCGAGGATATGAGCCCGATCGCGCGCCTTGCCGAGGTCGAACTCCGTCCGTCGGCGAATGATCTCGCGTCGATGGTCGACATGGTGCTGGAGCACCGACTTGAGCGGCAGGGTCTGCGGCTGGCCGCCGACCAGGGCCAGCATGTTCATGTTGAAGGCGAGCTGCATCGGCGTGTGCTTGAAGAGGTTGTTCAGCACCTTGTGAGGATTGGCGTCCCGCTTGAGCTCGACATAGATCCGCATCCCGTCGCGGTCGGACTCGTCCCGAAGGTCCGAAATGCCGTCGATCTTCTTTTCCTTGACCAGGTCGGCGATCTTCTCGAGCAGGGTGGCCTTGTTCACCTGGTACGGGAGTTCCGTGACGATGATCGCCATCCGGTCGCCCCGTACCTCCTCGAAGGCAACCTGGGCTCGCATGACGACCCGGCCGCGGCCATGGGCATACATCTGGCGGATCGCGTCCACCGTCTCCCACTCGCCGCTGATCAGGTTTCGCTGTCGCTCGAAGCGGAAGATCGTGCCGCCCGTCGGGAAGTCCGGCCCGGACACGTAGGTGCACAGGTCGTCCGTCGTGATCGCCGGGTCCTCGATCAACGCGATCGTGGCGTCCACGATCTCGCCGAGGTGGTGCGGCGGGATGTTGGTGGCCATGCCGACGGCGATGCCGGAACTGCCGTTGATCAGGAGGTTCGGGATCTTGGCTGGCAGGACGCTGGGCTGCCGCTGTGTCCCGTCGTAGTTGTCCTCGTAGTCGACGGTCTCCTTGTCGATGTCGGCCAGCAACTCGGCCGAAATCGCCGTGAGCCGAGCTTCCGTGTACCGCATGGCCGCTGCGGCATCGCCGTCGACAGAGCCGAAGTTGCCCTGGCCATCGATGAGCGGATAGCGCATGGAGAAGTCCTGGGCCATGCGGACGAGCGCGTCGTAGAGCGCGACATCACCGTGCGGGTGGTACTTGCCCATGACCTCGCCGACGATCGCGGCGCACTTCCGGAAGGAGCTGGTGGCCGACAGGCCCATCTCGCCCATCGTGTAGAGAATGCGGCGATGCACCGGCTTGAGGCCGTCGCGGACATCCGGCAGCGCGCGAGAGACGATCACGCTCATCGCGTAGTCGAGGTACGAGACGCGCATCTCGTCCTCGATGCGGATTCCCTTGATGGCGCCGATGTCGTCGGTCACGTCTGGATGGCTCCTTCGATCAGCTCAGTGGTGGTTCGGGAATGGGTTGGCCGAGGCCAAGGCCGGCAAATCGCCCCGCGATCTCGGCGGCCCTGGATGTCGACGGGGCGGCGGAACGTCTTCGGATGCCGAGGAGGCGGGTTCGGATCCGGGTCGAGGCCGTCGGCTCGAGTTTGGTGAGGGCATCCCGGATGACCCACGCGCGGTGGCCATCATCGTTCCCGACGGCGTTCTCGGCCTCCGTCTCGAGCGCCACCGTGGTCGCTTCTGCGTCCACGAGGGCCAGAGATCGGTAGGCCCACGCGATCGCCTTCTGGACGTCTGGTTCGGCGTCTCCGATGAGCAGCGAGAGCACCTCCAGCCCGTGTCGGGCGGTGTCAGGGGTGCGTCCGGCCGTTCGATTGGCAAAGGGGATCGTGGCGATGGTGGAGGCCGCCAGTCGACGTTCCCAACGGGACGGCGAGTAGACGAGTTGCTCCAGCTCGGCCCACCGGTACGGCTCCGCGAGGATCCCCGCGGCGAGCGTGTGGGCGAGCGTGTCAACAGTGATCCAGTCACCTGCCTCGCGCCCAGCGCGGCGCACGATCTGCCAGGTCCGTTCGTGATCGCGCGGCAGCGTGAGGGACAGGATTCCGAAGGCGAACCAGTGCGCCTCCAGTTCCGGCTCACGCAGGAGGGTATCGGCCGCGAGCAGCAGGGACACCGGCGAATCGCGCCGCGTGGCGCTCCGGAATCCGCGGCCAAGCGCCCGGAGCAGGGGACTCCGGACCCCGAGGGTGATTCCGATCCCCGGCGCCACGAACGCCTGGGTGGCGTGATATTCGGGATCAGCCAGCTCAACCAGGCCCCTTCGGAGAGCTCGGGCGAGGGCTTCGGGCTCGCCGACCCTATCGGCCAGCAGGCGTCCGAGTTCGGTTGCGCGCTCCGTCCGCGCCGCAACGAAAACGCGAGCACGCTGCGTTGTCTCGCTCGCGCGATCGGTCGTCGGGGCACTGGTACCAGACCCTGCGCTGCGCACGGAGCCCTCGCGGCCCGGGGTCCGTGCTGCGTACGCCTGACTCGCGGCGATCATCGGTCCACCGGGCCGGTTGACTCGGCCAGATCATCGGTTGGGCGGAGCTGGTACCTCGCCTTCAGGGCGGCCAATCGCTCCGGCGGTGCCGCGACGTAGGTGCCCGTCGCCGTGGCCAGGAGGTCTCCCCCGACGGCGTCGAAAATCCGACCTTCAGTGCGCATGAGCCGCCGCCCGGCATCAGTGACGACGCCCTCCGCCCGAATGGCCTGGCCCACGGCCACAGGTCGCTTGAATTCCACTGCCATCCGCGCTGTGACGCCCCACGTGTCCCGGCCGATCACCGCCCAGGCCATGACCTCGTCCATGATGGTGCACAGGATGCCGCCGTGGACCACGTCCTCCCAACCCTGGAACGCCGCTGGGAGTGTCAACTCCGTCCAGCAGCGCTCGGCATCGGTGTGGAGGGTCAGGTGAAGCCCGTGTTCGTTGAGCTCGCCGCAGGCGAAGCAATGGTGCGGCTCGAACGTGAATCTGCGCCCCGCCATCTCGGTCGTCGGCCGAGCGTCAGATGTCAAGGTTCTTGACCTTTCGGGCCTCGCTCTTGATGAACTCCTTGCGGGGTGCCACCTTCTCGCCCATCAGCATGGTGAAAACCCGGTCCGCCTCGGCGGCGTCGTCGATCTCGACCCGCAGGAGCACCCGCGTTTCGGGGTTCATGGTCGTCTCCCAGAGCTGGTCAGCATTCATCTCGCCGAGGCCCTTGAACCGCTGCACCGAAAGATTCTTGACGTTCATCTCCTTGATGATCCGCTCGCGTTCACTCTCGGATTGCGCGTACCGCGTCACCTTGCCCGTAGACACGCGATAGAGCGGCGGTTGGGCGATGTAGAGATAGCCCGCTTCGATGATCTGGGGCATGTGCCGATAGAACAGGGTCAGCAGGAGTGTCCGGATGTGGGCGCCATCCACGTCGGCGTCGGTCATGATGATGATCCGGTGGTATCGGACCTTGGTGAGGTCGAAGCTGTCGC
>JBDTQY010000115.1:0-8308 GCA_039931955.1 Chloroflexota bacterium | reverse complement strand
AGCCACACAGGACATTCCCTTCACAGTGACGCACACGGCGCCCGGCGGTTGATGGGGTAAACTCGCTCGTACCCGGTGTCGCCAGAATCCGCGCACCAGCCGGCCCGCCCATTGGCGCGGCGTCGGTCCCGAGTTGGATCAGGAGATCCCGCCGAGTCATGTTCGATACATTGAGCGACCGCCTGCGTGCGACGCTGGCCTCGCTGACGGGACGTGGGCGGATTTCCACCGAGGACGTGGATGCTGCGATGCGTGAGATCCGTCTCTCGCTGCTCGAGGCGGACGTCAACTTCCGTGTCGTCAAGGACTTCGTGGGTCGCGTTCGGGAGCAGGCCGCTGGAGCCGAGATCCTGGGTAGCCTGACCGCCGGCCAGCAGGTCGTGAAGATCGTTCATGACGAACTGGTGGCGTTGCTGGGTGTTGGGGATCGGAACTTCCACCTGGCGGGCAATCCGGCCGTCATCACCCTGGTCGGCCTTCAAGGCTCGGGCAAGACGACCACCGCGGCCAAACTTGCCAGACACATCGTCAAACAGGGCCGTCGCCCCCTGCTGGTGGCTGCCGACCCATATCGGCCAGCGGCCGGCGACCAGCTGGAGACTCTGGCTCGCTCGTTGGATATCCCGATCCATCGCGCGCCTGTTGGGACGAGCGTCGTGGACATCGCCCGCGGCGGGGTCGAGGCTGCCCGGCGACAGGTCCGCGATACGGTGATCATCGATACCGCCGGCCGCCTGTCGATCGACGATGTGCTCATGGCCGAGATCACCGCGCTCAACGCCGCGGTTCGCCCAGTCGAGACGCTGCTCGTTGTCGATGCCATGAGCGGGCAGGAGGCCGTGACCGTCGCGGGTGCCTTTGCGGCCGCCGTGGCCGTAACCGGTCTGGTGCTCACGAAAGTCGATGGGGATGCCCGAGGCGGTGCCGCGCTCTCGATCGCCTCGGTTACCGGAATCCCAGTCAAGTTCCTGGGCACCGGGGAGAAGACGGACGCACTCGAAGTCTTCCACCCGGATCGGCTGGCCGGCCGCATCCTCGGCATGGGCGACGTGCTCACGCTGGTCGAGCGCGCCCAGGAGGTCGTCGATGTCCAGGCTGCTCAGAAGCTCGAGACGAAGCTTCGAAAGAACAGTTTTACGCTCGAGGACATGCTGGACCAGCTGCAGCAGGTCCAGAAGATGGGCCCGATCGGCCAGCTGATGTCGATGGTCCCAGGGATGGGCGGTATGGCGAAGGAAGCCCAGGCAGCCGTAGACCGCGGTGAGATCCGGCGAACCGAGGCGATCATCCGCTCCATGACGCCGCAGGAGCGGCGAGAGCCAGGGGTCCTCAACGCTTCACGGCGCCGGCGGATAGCCACCGGTTCGGGGACAACGCTGCCCGATGTGAACCGACTGGTCAAGCAATTCGGGGATATGCAGAAGATGATGAAGCAGCTGTCCGGCATGCGGGGCAAGGGCATGGGCAGCCTGATGGGACCAC
Source organism: Chloroflexota bacterium (assembly GCA_039931955.1). GTDB lineage: Bacteria > Chloroflexota > Limnocylindria > Limnocylindrales > CSP1-4 > UBA5189. Next base: position 6,826 of record JBDTQY010000115.1, on the reverse strand, counting down.
GTTAGGACGATGGACGAAATGATCCGACCCGAGAACGAGAACGCCAATTCCGCTGAAGGCGCGCCCTACGAGGCGGTACCCGTCCCACCTGAGGCGATGGCGGACCCGGCCCTTGGTGCCGTGGCGGCTGAGGCCGGCGCACTGGAGCCGGAGCATGTACCGGCGCTCAGCGACGACGGACCGGACGACGGGTCGCCGGCAAAAGGGTCAGCCGACAGGCGACGCCGATGGCTGATTGCCGGGGCCATCTCCATCGTGGTCGCGCTTGGAGCCGTCGCCGCCGCGTTCGTCCTGGGAGCGCGACCGCTGCCGGAGGCATACCGGTATCTGCCCGCTGACAGCGCCTTCGTCATCGAGGTTCGGCCCGAGCTCCCGGGCGATCAACGGGCCAACCTTGGGAGCTTCCTCGCGCCCTTCCCGGGGTTCGCCGACCAGTCCCGGTTGACGGACAAACTGGATGAAGCGTTTGACCGGCTGGTCAGAGCGGCGAGCGCCGGCGACGTTGACTACGCGACGCAGGTCAAGCCTCTGCTGGCCGGGCCATTGGTGGCCGGCGTCCCGGCTGACGCCCTCGGATCCATGGCGGGCGGGGACGGAAGCGCCCGGGGCCTCGTAGTCGCGACGACCAGCGACGGAACCACGTGCGAGACCATCTTCGGCGCCACGACATCCCTGGAGAGCCACCGCGGCGTGAGCATCCAGGGGATCGGTGACATGGGCGCCTGCGCGATTGACGCGCGGTTCCTTCTCGTCGGTGACGTCGCCAGTGTCAAGGCCGGCCTTGACGCGCAACGCGACCACTCGGGGCTTGACACCAGGACCTCGTTCACCAGCACTCGAGCACGCCTCGATAGTAATCAGCTTGTCATTGGGTACGTCGACGGATCGGCGCTCGGGGACCTCGCGGGGACGCTCGGGACGACGCTGGGCATCGGGTCCACGGCCGATGGGACAATGCCTGCCTGGCTCGTCGCGGGGCTCCGTGTGGATGGAGATGCACTCATCCTGGACGTCCAGACTGAGGGGCATCCCGCAGCGGACCTCGGCAGCGGCGTGCCGACCGAGGCGCCGGCATCAGAAAGCGCCTTCGCGTCGATCTTGCCCTCGAACACGGTCGGTCTGGCTGAAGTGCACGGGGCAGGAGCCTCGCTGCAGCGCCTGATCGCGCAACTCCAGGCACAACCTTCCGGAGCACTCGGCGGCGATCAACTCCAGGCGGCCCTTGGTGTGCTGAGCGGCACCTCTGGACTCACGACCGGGATCGAGGACGTCGGCGTGGCGGTGTTCGCGGGGGATGCACCCGGAGGGGCGATTCTGGTCAGGTCGAAGGACGAACTGACCGCCACCGCGCAGTACACGCAAATTCGGAACCTGCTTGCCCTGGCTTCCGTCGGGACCGACATCACGCTCCGTGACACGGATCACGGGGGCGTCCAGATCACAACGGTTGACCTCGGCAACCTTGGCACGCTCATCGGCGGCCTCGGGCTCCCGACCGATGTCCCGGTTGGCGACGCCTCGGCATCGTTCTCGATGGCCGTCGATGGAACCATCCTGATCGTTGGTCTCGGGGATGGAACCGTCGAGCGGATCCTCGATGTTTCGGCGGGATCAGGGCTCGCGGCGTCGCCGGTCTACCGGCGATTGATGGAGTTAACGGGCAGCAGCGGGAACCTGCAGGGGTTTGTGGCAGTCGACGCCGTTCTCGGCCTCATCGAGCAGGGTGCCCTCACGGACACGGACCTGGAGGCGTACCGCCGGGACATGAAGCCATACCTCGACCATCTTGCCGGAGCTGGCGTGACCAGTACGGATTCCAGCACGGGCGGGCGCATCCGGCTCGTGATCGTCGTCAAGTAAGCTACCGGACCGGCGAAGGCCCGGACCACCAGGAGGAACCAGCACAGCATGGCCGTTCGTATCCGTCTCACGCGCGTCGGCGCCAAGAAGCAGCCGGCGTATCGCGTCGTCGTCGCTGATTCGCGGAATGCCCGCGACAGCCGCTCGATCGAGACCATCGGGCACTACAACCCACGCAGCGAACCTGCCGAGATCGTCATCGACGCCGAAAAGGCCAAGGCCTGGATCGCCAAGGGCGCACAGCCCTCGGAGACCGTGGCCCGCCTCCTTCGCGTCGCCGGCATCGTGCCGGCTGGAAAGTAGGGATCATCGATGGCAGCTCGCGAACTCGTTGAATACGTCGCCAGGACGCTCGTCGATGACCCCGCGTCGGTCACCGTCACGGAGGTTCTCGATGCCGATGGCACGGTGATCGAACTGCACGTGGCCGAAGAGGACATGGGCAAGGTCATCGGCCGAAACGGCAGCGTGGCCAAGGCACTCAGAACGCTCCTCAAGGTCACGGCTGCCCGTGACGGCGGTTCTGTCTCGCTGGAAATCCTCTGAGCCAGGCTGAGACTGGTCACGACGTGCCCGCAACACGGCTGGTCGTCGCCCAGGTCCGCGGACTCCATGGCCTGCAGGGAGTCGTTCGGGTCGAGGTCCTGACGGACCGGCCCGAAGTCCGATTTGCGGTCGGCCAGACGCTCCACCGCGAGGGCACGGATGTCCCGCTCACCATCGTCGAGTCCGCCGCCGTCGAGGACGGGCCCGGTTGGCGCCTTCGCTTTCGAGAGATCCATGACCGGGCTGCGTCCGAGCGGCTCCGCGAGGCCTACCTCGAGGCCATCGTCGATCGCGACGACGACCTCGAGCCGGGCGCCGCGTACTGGCACGAGGTGGTGGGGTCCGAGGTTCGCGGGTTGGACGGGCTGGTGCTCGGCACCGTGATCGACATCTACCGTGTCGCGACAGCCGAGGTATTCGTCGTCCGTGGCGACCAGTTCGGGGAGTTCGACGTCCCGCTCGTCAAGGATATCGTGAGGGTCTTCGCGCCAGATCGTGGTGAGATTGTCGTCGACGAAACGGCACTCGACCTGGCTGGACCGGTGGTCGATGAGCCCCGCCTCCGAGCACCCCGACGGCGACCACGCTGGTCAAAGCACGGGAAGGGTCGGGCGAGCACCGGGACTCCAGCGGGATCCGAAGAACTCGCACCCGGGGCGCTCCCTGCGCCCGCGACAGCCGACCACCAGGTACCAGAGGGAGGCGGGGGTTCGGTCCCAGAAGTCGACCCTGGGGCTGACGCCCAGCCCTCGGCGGACGACTCCGCGAGTTGAGCATGAAGATCGACATCCTGACGCTCTTCCCGACGATGTTGGAGGGCCCCCTGTCTGCCAGCATCCCCGCCCGCATTCAGGAACAAGGCCTGGCCGAGATCAGGACCCACGATCTCCGGCAGTGGGGACTGGGAAGACACCGGAGCCTTGACGACGCACCGTACGGCGGAGGCGCCGGCATGGTCATGCGCCCGGAACCGGTGGCTGCCGCATTTGACGCGCTCTGTGGCCCCGGCTCGACGAGAATCCTCGTTGATCCGGGCGGAGAGGTCTTCAGGCAGGAACGCGCGGTCGATCTGGCGCGGCGGGATCACCTGGTCATCCTCTGCCCCCGGTACGAGGGCGTGGATGACCGCATCCGGGACCTCGTGGACCTGGAGCTATCGATCGGCGACTTCGTTCTGTCCGGCGGCGAGCTGCCCGCGCTCGTCATCATCGACGCGGTGATCCGGCTTCTGCCCGGCGCCATCGACGATGCGTCGACGATCGAGGAGTCGTTCACGTCCGGACTCCTGGAGTACCCGCAGTACACACGACCGGCCATGTTCCGCGGTCGGGGAGTACCGGACGTGCTCATCAGCGGGAACCACGAGGCCATTCGCCAATGGCGACAGCGGGCCTCATTGCAGCGAACGAAGGAGCGGCGTCCGGACCTCCTGGCGCCCGGGACTGCACTTCGCCTCGGCGCCCAGCCACTCGCGCGTCCCGCGGATGCCGAGTTCGAGGATTGAGCCCGGGGGCGGCCGGCCGAACGGAGATCCGAGCCGGACGCTGGACCCGCCGGCATGACCCGAGCGAGGCCAACCCCCAGCCGCCCGTGCTACACTCCGCCGTCGGCTGAACCCGATACCCGCATGCAGACGCCCAACCGCAGCCCAGCCGCTGCCCAAATGATCAGGGAACTTACGTGAACGTGCTCGATGAGATCGTCGCTGACCAACTCCGCACCGACCTTCCGGAACTCGCCTCAGGCGACACCGTCCGCGTATTCGCGCGAGTGATCGAGGGCGGCAAGGAACGAGTCCAGGTCTTCGAGGGAACCCTGATGCGTCTCCGCGGCGGCGGGATCACCCGATCCATCACCGTCCGCAAGCTCGCCAGTGGCGTCGGGGTTGAGCGGACCTTCAAGGTCAACAGCCCACGGATCGAGAAGATCGAAGTCGTCCGCCACGGCAAGGTTCGACGTGCCCAGCTGTACTTCCTTCGCGATCGTGTCGGTAAGGCCGCCACGCTGCGCGAGCGCCGAACCAACAGCTGACAGGTGGCCCGGTGGCCGCAGATCACGAAACCCACGACCCCGACCAATCGGCCGGGGTCGCTTCGTGACCGGCGCCGGGATGCCCGGTCGCGGTAGGCTAGCCAGGTGCCCCAGGATCCGACGTATCGCATCGAACGGCCCCTCTGGGCGGCCGGTGCTGTGCGCGTCGCGGGGGTTGATGAGGTCGGCGTTGCGCCAACCTGCGGAGCCGTGGTCGCAGCGGCCGTCATCATCCGGCCGAACAGTCGGCGCATCCCGGGGGTCCGCGACTCGAAGGTGCTCTCCGCAGCCCAGCGCGAGCGACTCGCCCCGGAGATCCGCCGACGCGCGGTGGCGGTCGGTGTCGGGGCCGCCTCGGTATCAGAGATCGATCGGCTGAACATCTACCACGCCACGCACCTCGCCATGCGGAGGGCCATAGCTCGCCTCGGCGGTCACGATCACGTGCTGGTCGACGGAAACCGGATCTCGGGCTTTGAGTCGAGCGTCGGCCCATACTCGGCGATCGTGCGGGGGGACGCCGAGTCGTACTCGATCGCCTGCGCCTCGGTCGTGGCGAAGGTGGTGCGCGACCGAATGATGGCTCGCTTGGCCGTCCGCTATCCGGGCTACGGCTGGGAGCGCAATCAGGGGTACGCAACCCTGGAGCATCGCGAGGCGATCCGTCGGCTTGGCCTCACGCCATTCCATCGGCGCAGCTTTCTGGCGCTACAGCGAACGCTGGCAGGCGATCAGATCGGTCTTGGTCTGGAGGACGATGCTCCAGGATTCGGGGACGTGGAGCCGCTGGCACGGGGCGCGCCGTCCGTCACCAGCGGATCACGCCCGCCCGTTCCGGTGATGGCAGCGCGTAGGTTGGTCAACGTCGCGGACCTCCTCCTCGGTCTCGAGCCTGGGCTCGACCTGGACCTGTTCGGGGCAGACGCCGAGGAGCTCGTCGCCGGCTCCTGACAGGCGACGGATACGTCCCAGATAAGCCGGAGTGCAGCGGCCGAGCCCATCGTGTCGCCATGCGAACCGAAGCGCAACGTATTGGGGATGGCGCCGAGCTCCTGGTCGTTGAACGGTTGGTGGCAGCGGGGTGGCAGATCCTGGGTCGCCAGGTGAGAGTGGGCCGATCGGAGCTGGATATCGTCGCCATCGACCACGCGGTGCCACAGCGCCTGGTCATCGTGGAGGTACGGGCACGATCCCGCCGTGACTACGGCCTCGCGGAGGAGACGGTGGATGCACGGAAGCGCATCCGTCTGCGCCGAGCGGCCCAGGCGCTGCGCGAAAAGGGGTTCCTCGCGGACGGCACCGTGGTCCCGCCGCTGCCACTCCGTCTGGACCTGGTGGTCGTCGAGCCATCGGCCACACCGCACGGACCCGCACGAATTCGGCACCACGTGGCCGCGATCTAGGGAGAAGGGCCGCAACGGACCCTGTGCTACACTCCGGCCCGCCGCGGACCGTCCGTGGCTCCATTGCCCGCCGCCGGAAGGTGGCGGAGCTCACACGCGGATCGTCCCGACCGGGACGGTGCCGGGCATGCTCGCTGGTGCGAGTCTGACCGGCTCCCGGCGACGTGGTCCGCGGAGGAAACAACCGGATCAGGAGGTCTCGCCCCGTGCCGTCCGTCTCAATGCGGCAGCTGCTTGAAGCTGGTATCCACTTCGGGCATCAGACGCGCCGCTGGAACCCCAAGATGCGCCCGTTCATCTTTGCCGAGCGCAACGGTATCCACATCATCGACCTTGCCCAGACCGCCCAGCGGCTCGAGGTTGCACTCGACTTTGTCCGGGAGACCGTCGCGCGTGGCGAGCCGGTCCTCTTCATCGGCACCAAGAAGCAGGCCCAGGAGCCCATCGCCGAGGAGGCGACCAGGGCCAACATGCCGTACATCAACAAGCGCTGGCTCGGCGGCATGCTGACCAACTTTGTCACCATCAAGAAGCGGATCGGCCTCATGGAGCAGCTCGAGGCGCGCCAGCAGGCCGGCGAATTCGATCGCCTTGCCAAGAAGGAGGCCGCCAAGCTGACAGAGGAGCTCACGAAGCTCACCGCGACGCTCGGAGGTATCCGCAAGATGAAGCGCCTTCCTGGCGCGGTATTCATCGTTGACCCGCACCGAGAGCGGATCGCCGTCACCGAGGCCAACAAGCTCGAATTGCCGGTCGTTGGGACCGGGGACACCAACGTGGATCCGGACGAGATCGACTACATCATCCCGGCCAACGACGATGCCATCCGGGCCATTCGCCTGCTGTGCTCACTCGTGGCGGATGCTGCGATCGAAGGCGCTCGCGAGCGGGCGTCGCGAGCCGCGGTGGAGCCGGAGCCGGAAGTGATGATCGCCGAGCCTGAGTATGACGATGTCGGAGCCAGTGACGCGCTCGTCGCTGCGCTG
>JBDTQY010000114.1:0-2407 GCA_039931955.1 Chloroflexota bacterium | reverse complement strand
CCAGGATCTGGCGGCGCTGGGACCCGACGACACCGCTGCGCACGCCAACATCGTGGCCTGCCTGCCTGAATTCGATGCCTGGGCGGAGCCCCTCGATAGCCTCCATTTGCCCGCGCAATCGAGCGTCAGCGCATCGATCCCGACCGGCTCGATAGAACCTGCCTCGAGCCGCTCCAAGACACTCCGGCGCGCAACCTTCGACGCGTGGGGCCATGCGATGGCCAACATCGCGCTGGATGGCGAGCGGCTCGACCGCCTCACCATCTCCGCCCGTCTGGCGCGCGAAGAAGATCCGGCGGTGCGGAAGCGCTTGTTCCTGACCATGGAAACAGCCTGGCGCACCCTCAACGGAGACAACGGCTCCACCAGCCCGTATCGCCGACTCATTGCCGAGTCGTCTGCTCAGTGGGTCCGCGACGGCTCGCCGGTCAGCGCCAACGCAGGCGCGCTGGGCCTCGACCCAACGCAGGTGGAGCCGATGCTGCGGCGCATCTTGCACGCCTTTCGAGCCCTGGCGATCGGCCCGGACCTCATCGAGCCCTGGGATTACCGGTACGCCGTGGGGGGTCTGTCGCGGCGACTCGACGCCTCGGTTCCTGTCGATCGAATGTTGCGTATCAACGACGATCATGTCCGGTCCATCGGCGCCGATCCCGAGCACCTCCGGATCGGGTACGACATCATCCCGCGACTGGGGCGGCCCGTGATCCCGACGGCGTTCACGCTAACCGAGGGCGTCGCCGGCAAGGACGGCTCAACGTGGGTTCCGGCTGTGCCATGGGTCTTCGCCACCTACGCCGAAGGCGGTCTCGGGAATCTCGAGGAGCTGCTCCACGAGAGCGGACACGCCCTTCACTACGCCGCCATTCGAACCCGGCCGGCGCAATTCACCTGGCCGCCCGATCAGACGGCGTTCGTGGAGGCCATCGCAGACGTCGTGGGATGGACCACCCACGAACCCGCCTTCCTCCGCCGGCACCTCGGTGCCGACGTGACGCTCCGTGAATCCGTGATCGCTCGCTTCGGCGGGGTGATGCTCGATGCGGCCTGGACCCTGTTCGAGATCGAGGTCCATCGCCATCCGGACCGATCCCCGAACGATGCGTGGGCGGAGATCGCCGAGCGCGACCTTGGGATCCGCGGCCACGCCGAATGGTCGTGGTGGGCCGGTCGAGGCCAACTCATCGACGGGCCGGGCTACCTGGCCAATTACGCCCTCGGGGCCGTCATGGTCGCCGCGGTCAGGGCGCGACTCCAGGCGCTCCGCGGTGACTGGTCCGGCGGCGACCCTGGCTGGTATGCCTTCGTTTCCGAGCACCTGCTCCAGTTCGGCGGGGCGAGGACGCCGTGGGACCTGCTGCGAGGGCTCCTCGGGCAACCGCTCACGGACGAAGCGATCCTCGGGGAGATCGAACGCGCCGGCTGAACCGGCGCGGGATGTGCGCCCGGTCATCGTGATCGGCGCTTGCCCGAACGCAGGCCCGCGTCACCCGAAAGGCAGGGCCACCATCGCGTCAACGGCCACTGCAACGAAGAGGAGCGTCAGGTAGCTGATGCTGAACCGGTAGAGGCGGATCGCCTGTGCCGTGGAGGCCTCGGGGGCCGAGCCCTGCCGCCACAGGACGAAGGCGCGCCACAGGAAGATGCCGCCCAGGACGACCGCCGCGGAGAAGTAGATCGCACCCATCTGGGCAACGACCGCGAAGATCAGCGAGACCGCCACGAGCAGGATCGTGTAGAGGGCGATCTGACGACTGGTCTCGGCGATCCCATGGACGACGGGCAGCATCGGCACCCCGGCCGCCGCGTAGTCGCCCTTGATCCGGAGGGCGAGTGCCCAGAAGTGGGGCGGCGTCCAGTAGAACACGAGCAGGAACAGCATGATCGCGGGCAGCCCGACGCTGCCAGTGACGGCTGCCCAGCCGATGACTGGCGGCAGGGCCCCGGCCGCTCCACCGATCACGATGTTCTGGGGCGTGCTGCGCTTGAGCATCATCGTGTAGACCACGACATAGAAAGCGATTGCCAGCAGCGTCAGGAATGCGGCCAGGAGATTGACGAAGTACGCCATCAGCGCCACCGAGATGACGGCCAGGACCATCCCGAAGATCATGGCTCGCTCCGGGGTGACGTCCCCTGCCGGAAGCGGCCGGCGGCGGGTCCGCGCCATTCGCTCATCGATGTCCCGGTCCAGGTACTGGTTGATCGCGTTGGCGGCGCCGGCGGCGAGGGTGCCGCACACCAGCGTCCAGAACGTGATGCCGAGCCAGTCCAGGGGCTGGATCCCGGGTACGTCACGGGTTGCGAGGACCATCGCCGGTACCGTGGTCACCAACAGGAGCTCGATGATCCGGGGTTTGGTCAGGGCGACGTAGGCCCTGAAAGTCGCCTTCAGCGTCGAGGTGGG
>JBDTQY010000113.1:0-5594 GCA_039931955.1 Chloroflexota bacterium | reverse complement strand
CGCGCGGAAGTTCGAGTTGGCTCCGCCCGGCAGGGTCTTGATGGCCCGTCGATAAAGCTCGAGCTGGCGGTCGCGTGAAATTGGGTCTGGCGTGCTGGGGGTGCTGGACATGATGCCTCCGGCGAAAAATGGGCGCGCGCGCGGCTGATGGACCGCTGGCAACACCCTGCTGCAGTGGGCGGGGTTGGGGCGTCAATCGTGACACAGCATCTCGCGCGGCGTCAACGCGAGATTCGTATACAGCGTGAAGTTGTGATGCGAAATCCGATGTTGTACGTGGCAACAGCCCATGTAACCGCAGCTCTGGCGTCCGGCAGCCCACCGGCTCCGCGAGCCGGGTAGGATGAGGCGATGACGCCGCGCAGCACATTGGATCCGGCCTCCGAGGCAAGCTTCTGGCTGGCCGGGGCCCCGGATCCGCTCGAGCCGGCGCTGTCCGGGCGCGCCCGCACCGACGTTGCGATCGTTGGTGGTGGGTTCACCGGCCTGTGGACCGCCATCCGCCTGTTGGAAGCCGATCCGGCACTCCGCGTCACGATCCTCGAGATGGAGCGCGTCGGCTTTGGCGCATCCGGTCGGAACGGCGGTTTCTGCGACGCATCGCTGACCCACGGACTCGCCAACGGTGTGGCCCACTTCCCAGGTGAGATCAGAGAACTGGAGGCGGAGGGCCGCCAGAACCTGGCCGACCTGGCCGCCTTCATCGACGCCGAGGGCATCGACTGTGCGCTTGAGCGCACAGGTTCGATGAGCGTGGCAGACCAGCCGCACCAGGTGCAGGAGCTCAGAGAGTACGTTGATCTGGCCGCCGAATACGGGTCCCAAGCGGTCTTCCTCGACCGGGACGCCCTGGCGCACGAGATCCGCTCCCCGATCTTCCTCGCCGGCGTGCTCGAGGGCCCCGAACGGACCGTCATGCTTGATCCCGCTCGACTGGCGAGAGGGCTGAAGCGAGCGGCACTCAAGCGCGGCGCGATCATCCACGAGCGGACCCGCGTGACCGGGGTCAATCGCCGCGCGGGCGCGGTGGATGTGAAGACGGCCGACGGAGCGACGCTCCGCGCCCAGCACGTGGTCGTGGCGACGTCGGCCTATTCGGGCTGGCTCCCGCGCGTTCAACACGTCTACGTGCCGGTCTACGACTACGTCCTGGTCTCAGAGCCGCTGTCAATCGAACAACTGGCCTCCATCGGCTGGGCCCGACGGATGGGTATCTCCGATTCGGGGAACCAGTTCCACTATTTCCGCCTGACAGCGGATAACCGCATCCTGTGGGGCGGTTACGACGCCATCTACCATCCCACCAACCGCGTCGAACCCGGCCTCGACCAACGACCGTCCACGTTCGAGCGCCTCGAGGCGCACTTCTTCCGCGCCTTTCCGCAGCTGGACGGGCTCACATTTCCGTGGCGCTGGGGTGGAGCCATCGATACGACCAGCCGGTTCATGGTCACCTTCGGTCAGTCCCTCGGCGGGCGCCTGACCTACGCCATCGGCTATACGGGCCTGGGTGTCGGGGCTTCGCGCTGGGCGGGTACCGTCGTCCGGGACATGCTGCTCGACCCGGACGCGGATCGTCTCCAGCTGGAGATGGTCAGGTCGAAGCCGTTTCCGTTCCCGCCCGAGCCGGCTCGATGGCTGGCCGTCGAGACCGTCCGTCGAGAGCTGGCTCGCGCGGATGAGAACGAGGGCCGACGCGGGCTGATTCTCCGGGCCCTGGATGCGATCGGGGTCGGGTTCGACTCCTGAGCGAGCCGAGGGCGACGGGCGACGGGCGACGGGCGACGGGCGAGCCTAGGGTGTCGAATCGGGGGACGGGAACAGGCCGAGCTGCTGGCCGCGAGCATCAATGGTCGGATCGAGACCAAGGTACGGCTCCAGGCCCGCCAGGTTGATCTCCTCAGCGGACAGCCATGACGTCAGGTGCGGCCACAGGACGAGATGCCAGTTGTCGGCCCCCATCGCAGCCCTGAGGATCGGTGATGCAGCCAGTTTGTGACGGACGAGCTCGGCACGCTCCGGGGCGACCGCCAGGAACCGCACGAGTCGGTCATCGGCAGCGATCCTGGCGTGACGTCGAAGGAGAACCTCGCCGAGCATGGCCGTCCATTCAACCTCGAACAGGAAGGCGGTCCGACCGCGGACGTACCAGATGCAATCCACGTCCAGGAGGTCCTCGCCCGCGGCTCGGGCAATACCGGGCAGCCAGGCGGTCCGCTCGTGCGGCTCCAGGAGGTCGCCGAGCGTGCCCGAACCAAACCGACGCCCCTGCTCGCGACGCCCGATCCAGACGTTCATCCCAAGGCGATGCCCACCATCTGCAAGCCGCGCCAGCAACTCCGTGTGCTCAGCGGTGCGGCGCCGGACGTCGTCGCCGGTTGTGAGTCGGTCCGGGGTCGAGTCGGCGCTCCGGTAGCTCTCCAGGCAGCTCCGGACGAGCGCCTCATCGGGCAGGTCGTGACCGGTGAACATGCCCGCGACCCGCTCGTGGAACGCGGGTTCATCCATTGGGCCCGCCGTCGACAGGAGGCTGTAGACCGCCCATTCGACGCGGTCCGCCAGGGGCACCGCGGCGCCCTCAAGGTCCCGCCGAGCCGACAGCCACCAGCGTCCCGGCGCCACCTCAGCGAGCCGGTGCTGGCCTGGTCCGGACAGCTCCTCGCGGATCAAACCGAGAACGCGCTCGATAGGGTCCACCGCGGGCGACCGATCCGGATCCAGTTCCGGCGAGACGAGCAGCCGGCGGAGATGTCCGGCCCGATCGAGGCCGAGCAGAATCTCACCCAGCAAGCGCTCGTAGCGAGCTGGCTCGCCGCGGCCACGCAGCACCTCCACGGCGATGTCGGTGATGGTCCGGGCAGCCTCCACCACTGAGAAGGAACGGGCCTCGACGCGCTCTGGCGGCGAGAAGAGACCTGGCCCGGGCACCATGGCCGGGTCGCCCGAGCCGCCGGGCTCGGGATCAAGGGTACGACCGGCTCGGGTCCGCGCGCCCGGTGGGACGGTGGCTCCGGGCGGCACCAGTTCCACGATCCCACCGGTCTCATCGTCCGCATCTCCGAGACGCGCGTCCGCCAGTCGGTAGCCAGCTCCCACGCCCCCGAGCACGACGGCGGCAAGCCCCTCGGGGCCGCCGCCCTCGAGGAGCATGACAACCCGACCATCGCGGGCCATGAGTGGTGCGGCGGCCTCCAGGGACCGACGCAGCGCAGCTGACTGCCAGGTCCACGGGGTCCGGATCGCCGGGCCGGCCAGCGCCTCCAGCGGCAGCAGCCCCGCTGCCTCGCGGCCGAGCGCCCAACACGTCCCATGGTAGGCGGCTGCGAGCCGTTCCTGATTGAGACGGAGCGGTGGTTGGCCCAGGAGGAGACGGATTCGGGGCGCCCGAGCGTCCTCCCGACCGGCGGTGCCCGCGATCGATTCCCGGGCCAGTGCGCTGAGGGCGTCCGGTGAGGAGACGCGGACGATGGCGGTCGCGCCGCCGTCTGAGAGGCTCCGGAAGTCCGTACCGAGCCGCGCCTCGAGCGGCCCGACGGCACTGCTCTCGATGCGCTGGACGAACGCTCGGACCTCTCGGAACCCATCCTCGAAGGCGAGCCACGGATTGCGCTCGCGGACAGCATGCGGGATCGGCGTCCTGACCGCGCCGGCGGCAATCCTCAGGACGGGGACCCGACCGGCTCCAGCGCCGAGACGGCTGGCCGGCAGAACGGCATGGAGGAAGGCGAGGCGGAGGGCCGATTCGACCGGCGCAGCCCGGAGATCTCCCTCGATCCGCTGCAAAATTGCCTGCAGGCCTACCAGCTGGCGGTCGGTATGCAGGCCGAGGATCGCCTCCGGGAGGGTCTCGGCTCCATCGGGGACCGGGAACCGGTCGCGCAGCGCCAGACGAGCCGCCGCGCCGCCGACGTCCTCGGACGCCCGCACGCGGTCGAGGTCGCTGACCGGTCCCTGGCGCAGCTCGGAACCTCCCCGCTGATCTCGGCACACGGCACAGCGGTAGCTCTTGCCGGTAAGGATCGCGAGGACGCCTGCCGACCGCGCGCCCGGGTCACTTCGATCGCCCGTCGCGCCGGCCGAGGTCCACATGAATTCGTCCGCGACCACGTTGCGCCCACATGTTTCGCAGTCTGTCGAAAACGGCGCGCTGACGGCGAGCTTGACGCTCGAGTCGCCTTTCGGCGACGCGCTCAGCGTCGAAAAGGCGGCGTCCAGGTGACGGAGATCGGGCGGACGGAGGACAACCTCCGCGAGCAGCCGGGTGAGTGGACTGGTCTCCAGCGTCAGGCCGCGGCGCTGTCGGTCGATGGCGGCGCGGGCCGACCACCCGCCACGGCCATGAAGGTCGGCCACGATGTCCCCGGGCGCCGTCCTGGCCTCGATGTGAGCGATGACGAGATCGGGCGCCGGCGGAGGTGCCAGCCGCTCGAACGCCGGCATCGTGAATCCGGGTGCGGCGCGGGACAACAGGGCACGACCGACCATGTCGCGATTGTGGCAGACGACGCCCGGCGGTACGCTGACCCTCATGAGCGCGGACGCCTTCCTCCTGGCCACCACATCGGATCCGACGCTGCCGATTCCGCCGTCCGTGGATGCGGTCCGCGCGGCACTCGCGATCGCCTCGGCCGAGTTGCTGGCGATTCCGGACGCGTCATTGGAGGCGGGATGGCTGTGGCGGGACGACGAGGCTGACGTTCGCTACGGCCTGTACCACACCATCGAGGCCGTGGAGGCCGCTACGGTCGAGACGATCCGCGCCCTGCGGGCCACGGGGAGCCAGCGGACGGCCGGTGCCGATCGGATTGCGCTAACCGCAATTTCACACTGGGATTTGCAGGGCCTGCTGGCGACCCTTGAGGATGAGGTCCTCGACCGGCATCCGGGGGGCGACGAATGGACCCCACGCGAGGTCCTTGGGCACATCGTCGGCGGCCAACGCGCCTACGGCTCCTTCACGGCCTGGTGGGCGGCGCAGCCGGCGGGCGCGCCCGTGCCGGACAGGGTACCGGCGCCCGTCAGTGACGCAGCCGGCCTGCCCGACGAGGAGATCGAGGGTGCAGGCACGCTCGGGGAGCTGCGCGGACGTCTCAGGGCGGTCCTGGATCTGCACGCTGGGCGGCTGGGCCATCTCGACACGGCCACGCTGGACCGGCCAGCTCGATGGGCCGGGTTCCCGGTGACGGTCGGGTTTCGGATCGGGCGCTGGTCGTCACACCTCGTGGAGCACACCGTCCAACTCGACAAGACGTTGTCCGGTATGGGCCGTCACCCGTCAGAGGTGGCCCGCCTGGTGCGCCGCCTCCACGGAGCGTATGGGCACCTGGAGGCCGTCGTCGTTCCGATGCCGGCCAGCCAGATGGCGATCAGCGATGCGCAAGGCCGCAGCGCAGACCGGGTACTCGGCGATCTCGCGCTCGAGCTGGTGGCTGTCGCCCGAAGCGCCAGGGTTGCGGCCGTCGGCTAGGGCCGGTTCGATCGACTAACCCTCGTCGAGGTCGTCGTTCTCTTCCTCGAAGGCCTCTTCGGTCGTGTCCTCGGGCGGGAGGGCGCGATCGAGATCCGTGATCTCCTCGTCTTCGATGTCGTCCTCG
>JBDTQY010000112.1:0-7303 GCA_039931955.1 Chloroflexota bacterium | reverse complement strand
GGCAGCTCGATGGTGGGCCGGTCGGCGGGTGCGCCCGCGACGAGTGGGACGGCCAACACCTGCTCACTCCCGAGGAGGCGGACCGACCTGCGGCCCGTGTTGGTGCGGTGGTGATCGGCGACGCCGGCGACGACCTGTCGTTCCGCAATCTCGACATCGCGTTTCGTGCGATCCGGGGCGGTGCGGCCTTCGTTGCCATGCATCGGAACCCGTGGTGGGTGACCGCCCGCGGCGTGACGCTGGATGCCGGCGCCGTGATCGCGGGCCTGGAGTACTCCCTTGGAGCGCGGGCGACCGTGACGGGCAAGCCGTCCCGGGTCGTCTTTCGGGAGGCGGTCCGGCAACTCGGCGCCGAAGTCCCGGGCGAGGTTTCCGTCCCGCGGCTTGCAGCTCGTGACGTGGCCATGGTGGGCGATGACCTGGAGACGGACGTGGCAGGTGCCCATCGAGCCGGCCTGCGCGCCCTGCTGGTCCTGTCCGGCAAGACCGATGCTGCCGCCGTGGCAGCGGCGACAGGCGCGGGGCGCCTTCGGGGGCTCCGGCAGCCGGACGCCGTGGCCAATGGCGTGAGGACGATCGTCGAGGCCCTGATCGCCACGCGCTAGACTGGTCGAAACGACTCGTTGAGGCGGCCCGGAGCCTCGCCACCTGCGAGGGGCCCGCCCGCAGATCACTGGAGATCCAGACCATGACTGACACCAAACCACGCCTCAAGATCACCTACGCCACGCTCCGCGCCGATAACGAGGAGCTCCATGGGTTGTACGAGGCCGGGCTCGCCGTCTCCGAGGCTGGACTCGGGCGCCTGCACCGCCAGTACATCGATGGCCAGTGGGTGGACGGGGGCGCAGGGACGTTCGAGGTCCGGACGCCGATCGACACGGACATCCTCCTCGGCACCTTCGCCAAGGGTGACGCCAACGACGTCCAGCGGGCCGTCGATGCCGCTCGCCGGGCCCAGCCGGCCTGGCGTCGAACCCCGTGGCAGGAGCGACTCGCGATCCTCCGCCGGGCCGCCGACCTGATCTCCGAGCGCCAGATGCAGATGGCGGCCGACATGGCCTACGAGGTCGGCAAGAACCGCCTCGAGGCACTCGGAGAAGTCGAGGAAGCGGCGGATCTCATTCGCTACTACTGTCAGACCTTCGAGGACAACGCGGGCTACGACCACCCGATGGACAACCTCGGGGACGCATCCGTCCATACCCGGACAGTCCTCCGACCGCACGGCGTTTTCGCGGTGATCAGCCCCTTCAACTTTCCGATGGCGCTGGCCGCGGGACCCGTTGCGGCTGCGGTCATGTCCGGCAATACCGCTGTCTACAAGCCCGCCTCTGCGGCGCCGCTGTCCGGCGTGAACCTCGTCCAAGCCTTTGTCGACGCCGGCATGCCGGCTGGTGTCGTGAACTTCGTGATGGGCCCCGGCGATACGGTCGGCGAAGCGCTCCAGACGAACAAGGGCATCGACGGGATCGTCTTCACCGGGTCCTACGACGTCGGCTACCGCCTCTACAAGTCGTTCTCGACGCTCTTCCCGCGCCCGTGCATCGTCGAGATGGGCGGGAAGAACCCGGCAATCGTGACCCGCTCGGCCGATCTCGAGGAGGCCGCCGAGGGGATCATGCGATCCGCCTTCGGGTTCGGCGGTCAGAAGTGCTCCGCCAACTCGCGCGTCTACGTCGAGGCCCCGGTCCACGACGAGTTGATCCGGCTGCTCGTCGAGAAGACCGAAAAGGTCACGGTCGGCAATCCGATCCCCCGCGAGAACTGGCTCGGGCCGGTGATCGACGCCAAGGCGGTCGCTCGGCATCAGCAGGCCGTGGCCGAAGCCCGGCGGGACGGACAGGTCTTCACCGGCGGGGAGCACCTGACCGATGGCGACCTGGCCCGCGGGTTCTACGTCGAGCCGACCGTGGTCGGTCTGGCGGCCGGACACCGACTTTTCCAGGACGAACTCTTCGCCCCGCTCACCGCGGTGGCCAAGGTTGACTCGCTGGGCGAGGCGCTGGCTCTTGCCAACGATTCGACCTACGGCCTGACGGCCGGCGTCTACAGCGAAGATCCGAAGGAGGTCGAGCGCTTCCTGGACGAGGTCGAGGCTGGCGTGCTGTACGTCAATCGCCGCGCCGGTGCCACCACCGGCGCGTGGCCGGGCGTCCAGGCGTTCGGTGGCTGGAAGGGGAGTGGCTCGACCGGCAAGGCCGGCCTGTCCATGTACTACGTGGCCCAGTTCATGCGCGAGCAGAGCCACACCGTCGTCGACTGAGGGGTTCCGAACGGACCCGCGTCTGAGTTCCCAGCGCGGGTCCGTGTCGCTATCGTTGGCGCCGCCCCGTGCGCCTTGTCGTGGCCGATTCCGCGCCCGCTGAGCCATTAGGGAGCGTGCTAGACTCGGTTATCCACTCTGCATAAACCGTATGCGTCGAGGCGCACAGAGCCGGCAAGGCCGCGCCGCTCGCCGCAGCACACGAGGTGCCCCGTGACCCAGGTTTCGTCTCGGCCCGCGCAGGCTCGGCCGGTCCCCGACATTCGCACCGAGATCCCCGGACCCAGGGCTCGCGCCCATGTCGAATACGACGAAACCTGGACCTCGCCGAGCCTCCCGCGGGCCTACCCGATCGTTCCGGTCCGCGGGGCTGGCCTGACGGTCGAGGACATCGACGGGAACCTCTTCCTCGACTTCGCGGCCGGCATCGCCGTGACATCGACGGGCCACTCGCACCCCCAGGTCGTGGCGGCAATCAAGGAGCAGGCAGCCGAGCTGATCCACTTCTCGGCCAGCGATTTCTACCTCCCGATCTACCCGCAGCTGTGTGAACGCCTCGCCCGGATCAGCCCGATCAAGGGCGGCCGAGCGCGAACCTACCTCGGCAATTCCGGGGCCGAGGTGGTGGAAGCAGCGATCAAGCTGGCTCGCTACACGACGGGACGACCGAACGTGGTCGCCTTCCTCGGGGCCTTTCATGGCCGAACGTACGGTGCCGTCAGCCTGACCGCTTCAAAGGCCAAGTACCACGCCCACTTCGGGCCACTCCTGCCGGGCGTCTATCACGCTCCGTATGGAACGGTCGAGGGGCTGAAGTGGTTTGACGAGGTCCTCTTCGACAAGCTGGTACCAGCCAACGAAGTGGCCGCGATCATCGTCGAGCCGATCCAGGGCGAGGGCGGCTATATCGTCCCAGAGGACGGGTTCATGCCCGGCCTGCGCGAGATCTGCGACAAGCACGGGATCCTGCTCATTGCCGACGAAATCCAGTCCGGCGTCGGGCGGACCGGCGCCATGTGGGCGGTGGACCTCTGGAATGTCGAGCCGGACATCCTGCTCACGGCCAAGGGGGTCGCCTCCGGCATGCCCCTGGGGGCGATGGTGGCCCGGGCGGACCTGTTCGAGCAGTGGAGCGCCGGCGCTCACGGGTCAACCTACGGCGGCAACCCCGTGGCCTGTGCGGCAGCGCTGGCGACGCTCGACCTGATCGAGGGCGGTCTCATTGAGAACGCGAGTACGCGCGGTGCCCAGGCGATGCGTGGGCTGCAGACGCTCATGGAGCGTCACCCGGCCCTCGTGCCGGAGGTGCGCGGCCGCGGGCTCATGATCGGGGTGGAGTTCGACACAGCCGAGCATGCCGAGGAGGTGCAGTGGGCCTGCTTCCAGCGCGGTCTGCTCGTCCTGGAGTGCGGCAAGTCGTCCGTGCGGATGTCGCCGGCCCTGACGGTGACCCAGGATGAGATGGACACGGCCCTGCGAATCTTTGGCGAGGCGGTTGCCGAAGTGGCGGTCCGCGGCGACGCCCTGGCTCGAGAGGCGGCAGCTGCCGGCGCGATGCACGAAGGCGAAGTCGGCGGCTGACCGCCGACTCGCGGGCTGACGGCCCGCTCGCAGGCGCCGACCGGACGCTAGAAGAGGGGCGCGGTGCGATCCACCCGCGTTGCGATCAAGGCCCCGACGAGCGCGAGTGCGGCGCCGTAGCCAAAGGTCTGGCCCGCCACGAGCGTGCCAGCAAGTCCGGCGATGATGATCACAATGCTCAGCTTTCGCGTGTCGCGAACGAGCATGATCGACACGGCACTGACGATGGTCACCGTGGCGAGGACGAACGCGATCACCACGGCCGCCGACTTCGTCTCCTCGCCGGCGAGACCAAAGAGCATCCCGTGTCCCTGCATGCCCTGACCGACGATGGCTCCGAAGATCTCGTAGGCGCCGCCAAAGGCGGCCGCCAGGAACGCTGCGGTTCTTCGACCCATGTTTCTCCTTCCGGGCGAAGATCGCCCTCCATACGCGCCATCGTCCGGGATCCCGGACGTGCGAGACCGTGCCCAATGGCCCGGCCAGTTCCGGTCCTGGCCCGATATCAAGGTGACCTTCGGCCTGCCATCATGTGCCAAACGCTGCCTCATCGCCGCGTTTGGTCGGCGCACAGTCCATTCATCAACTAGCGGTTGGTCACCCGGCGCCGCCGGGCCAAGGATCGACCACATCGAGGGAGGAGCTCATGGAGTTCACGGAGCGAGAGTTCTGGGCCGTCATCCACGGCCTGGTGCTCGGAACGTTGTTCCTGCTCGCGTTCGGTGGTGGGTTTGCGGGGCTGTACAGCCTCAAGGCTCGCTTTCTGACCGAGGAGGGCATCGCCGAGCGCAGCCCGCGCCTGCTCATCGGCACGTGGGTCATGGCGATCGTCGCCTGGCTGACGGTCATCACGGGCACGTTCATCGTCTACCCCTGGTATCGCGCCAAGCCCGGCGCCGAGATCGACGCCACCGTCCAGAGTGACGCGTTGGCCGAGTTCCCGCGGTCCTGGCTGCTCGCGTCCGAGAAGACGGCCGAATGGCACAAGCTCGGCATGGAGTGGAAGGAACACGTGGCGTGGATTGCCCCGCTGCTCGCGACGGCTGTCGCCTTCGGGGTCCTCTACTACGGCGCCCAGCTCGCGCACCGCGGTGAAATCCGTCGCGCACTGGTTATCTTCTTCACCCTTGCCTTCATCGCCGCTGGCGTCGCAGGCATGTTCGGAGCCTTCATCACGAAGGCCGCTCCGGTCTCTTGAGGAGTCGAACGATGCAGGACATGCAGACCAAGCCAAATGGTCCCGTGGCCGCGGTGTTCGTCGCCGCGGGAATCGGGTCCCTCATTCTCGGCCTCCTCGTGGTTCTGGCCGACATCTCTCCGGATATCAGCAAGGCGCTTGCCTTTGACGCCAACTACGGTCTCGGTAAGGGCGTGGGCGCACTGTCAGGAAAGGCCTTCCTGTCTGTGCTCGGGTTCGTTGTCTCGTGGGTGGTTCTCCACTTCTACGCGCGAGGCAAGGAAGTCGACTTCGGCCGCTGGTTCGCGGCGGCACTGATCCTGGTTCTCGCCGGGTTCGCGCTGACGTTCCCGCCGATCTTCGAGTTCATCGTCGACCTGTTCCCAAAGGCCGCGTAACCCCGGCCGGTTCGCCGGCCACCAAATCGCAGAGCCGCCGGAATCCCTTCCCGGCGGCTCTGCTCTCTTCCAGGCGGGTCGGACCCGCAACACAAATCGGCGGGATCCCCGGCCTCCCGGCTGTGAGGCACTCCCGGTTGAAGCCGGACCCGTGATCAGGCCATCGAGGTCCTCGTCGAGCGCCACAGTCGCATCGCCAGGACATACAGGACCAGCAGGATCCCGACGCCCATGAGCGGGGCGCCGATGCGCTTGATCTCGGCGATGTCCTGACCGAGGCCAACGAGGAAGATCAGGAGGCCCAGGTTCATGGCCCAGAAGCCAACCCTCGCCAGCATCCCGCCGGCCGCCGGTGCGGTCGTCAGGGTCAGGATCACGGCGAACACCAGGTTGGTGATCACCCCGATGAAGGCAGCGTGATCACTCGCCTTGATCAGGTTGAAGTTCACGTTGTTGGGGTCGCCCGACTGGATGAACAGGAAGATCAGGTACAGGAAGATCGCGATCGCGATCAGCACGAATATGGCGGCAGCCTTGAGGTGCGCCCCGCCGTCGCCGCGCAGGACGGCCGGCATGACGCGCCCGGTGAACAGGCCCACCGCGATGAGCTGGAGGAGCAGGTAGATGCCGCCGACGGCCTGGGTCGCCTCTGCGCTCAGGAAGAGCAGCGTGTAGGTGAGGAGCGCACCGCCGGTGAACAGTGCCAGCAGCTGGACCAGACCCGCTTTCGGGAGCCCGTTGGTGCCCAGGGCCCGCCATTCGATGAGGCCCATGGCGACCAGGATCAGGTAGGAGAAGACCATCGCACTGGCGTGCCCCCCAACCGCGTCTTGGTTGAAGATGGTCGTGCCGGTGGCGCGCTCAATCTGGATCAGGACCCCGATCAAGGAGCCGTAGGTGAACGTGGTGAAGCCGAGCGCCACCGCGAGACCCGGCAGGGTCCGCTCTCGCGACCACGCCCTCCAGACCCAAGCCAGGACCCACAGGATGGCCACGAGGAGCGCGGTGCCACCGATGGCCCGGGCCGGCAGGTTGCCCGTGTAGAACGCACCCACGTAGATCGGGATGAGGACCCCGATCACGAGGGCAAGGCGCCGATCCACGGCATTGAACATCCACATCGCCGTCGCGATGAGCGCCAGGGAGATCCATCCCAGGGTCCCGGAGTGGACGTGGGTCAGGATCTGATCGTTGTTGAATTCGACCGCGTCGGCCCCATTGAGGATGCCGATCACGACGGTGACCAGGAACAGCGCCATCGCGACGAGGTACATCCGGGCGATCGTGCGCACGCCGCCCGGTTCGGCCATTGTCTCCATGGGCAAGATTTCCTCTCTCTGTCCGGCCCGCGCCGGATCGTTACCACACATCGTAGAGCCCCGGAATGGCCGCGGGAGCACGATTTGGAGCCCCCGGGGGTGGGGTGCCGACCGAATCGGGTTCGGCGCGCTCGATCCGACAAGCGGCTCGCCACGGAGTGCCGGATACTTCGGCCATGCCAGCATCCAAGGTCGCCTCCATGCACGACGCCATCGCAGAGCTCGTCCGCGATGGAGACACCGTGGCAATCGAAGGCTTCACGCACCTCATCTCGTTCGCCGCCGGGCACGAGATCATCCGCCAGGGCCGTCGCGACCTGACCCTGGCACGGCTGACCCCTGATCTCATCTACGACCAGATGATCGCAGCCGGCGTTGCTCGGAAGCTCATCTTCAGCTGGCTCGGAAACCCAGGCGTCGGCGGCCTGGGCGCCATCCGCCGGCGGATCGAGACGGGGATGCCAGCCCCGCTCGAGGTCGAGGAGTACAGCCACTTCGGGATGGTCGGCCGCTACACCGCTGGGGCCGCCAACCTGCCCTTCTACCCGTTGCGCTCGTATTT
>JBDTQY010000111.1:0-8489 GCA_039931955.1 Chloroflexota bacterium | reverse complement strand
ACCGGATCGGAAATACCGGCAGCCGAAACCGCATCCAGCACGTGCTGGAGGAGCGGAGATCCATCCACGGTCGCGAGCAACTTGCCCCCACCAAACCGTCGAGCCCGGCCGGCGGCAAGGATGATGGCGGTGCTTCGCAGACTCATCAGCCGGGTGCATCCGGCTTCATGGACGCCGTGCTGCGCGGGCGGTCCTTCATGGGGACCCCGGAACCACCGTGGCGCAGCGCGACAATCTCGGCCATGATCGCCAGCGCGGTTTCAGCCGGATCGCGTCCGCCGAGGTCGAGTCCGATGGGGCCACGCACGCTGTCGATCTCCTCGGACGTGAGCCCCGCGTCGGCCAGGCGTTCCCGACGGGCGACCTGGGTGGCCCGCGAACCGACCGCTCCGACGTAGCGACAACCCCGGCGAACCGCCTCGAGGATGGCCGGCTCGTCAAATTTCGGATCGTGCGACAGGATCGCCACCGCATCGTCTTGGCCAACCGAAATGGCCTCAAAGGCATCCTCGGGCCAGGCGACCTCGATCCGGTGTGCCTCCGGGAACCGCTCGCGGGTCGCGAACGCGGACCGACCGTCGACCACGACCGTTTCGTAGCCGAGGTCGCGCGCATAACGGATCAGTGGCCGGGCAACCTCCACGGCCCCAACGACCACGAGCCGCGGCCGGACCGGATACACCTCCACGAAGTAGGCGCGGCCCTCGACCTCGACCACCTGCGACCGACCCTCGCGGAGGAATCCCGAGGCGGTGCTCGCCAGCAAGTTGTCCAGCTCGGGACTCCCGGTCGATCCGGCGACGATCTCGCCTCCAGCACCGACGATGAGCTCCGGCTCCGGCTCTGCCCCTGACCCCGTCGCATGCGGGCCAGCGGTCGATGGCGGCGAGTCCGGTGGGAGTGGCGTGATGACGGCCGTCGCTCCCCCGCTCTGCGCAGCAGGTCTGGCCGCACCGTTGAGGGCGGCGGACGAAACACGCGGCTGGATCAGGACATCAATGGTGCCGCCGCAGGCCAGTCCGACGTCCCAGGCCTGGCGATCGCTGATGCCATAGCGAATGACCTTCGCGAGACCCGTCCCCCGCGCCTCGGCGATCTGCTCGGTCGCCGCACCCTCGATGCAACCTCCGCTCACGGAGCCGATCAATCGCCCATCATCCGCCCGGAGTAGAACGGCGCCCTCTGGTCGCGGCGCCGAGCCAAACGTCCTGACGACGACGGCACGACCAGCATCCACGCCCTCCCGGCGCCATGCCTCGAGGGCCTCGATCAGATCACGCATGGCCCAATCGTAGCGTCCTGCCGATTCGAAGCCGGTGACACGAGAAGCGCCTCCGCACGTCTGGAGTCGACTCCTTGCCCCCTGTGATCAGCGGAGCGGCTGCGCGGCCAGCGGATCCATCGGCTGCCGAGCGACCTTGGGCGGCGAGGAGAAGGTTCGTGTCGGGCTTGTGCCCGGTGTCACCTGCGCGGCGGCTTCGCTGCCCCGGCGCGTGTCGGCAGCCCGACCCCCCGCCAGGATCTCGCCCAACCGCTCGAGGCTGGCGATCGTGCCGGCGGCGAGAAAGTCGTCAATGTACGGATAGGCCGCGCGCATGCCGGCGGCGAGCGGCTGATACCCAGGGGTGCCGGCCAACGGGTTGAGCCAGACGAGGCGATGGCAGTTGCGTCGCAATCGCGCGGTTTCGACCTCCACCAGACGCGGATCGCCCCGATCCCAGCCGTCGGATACCACGATCACGATGCCGCTGGATCGCAGCGTCCGCCGGGCCCACTTGTGATTGAACTCGCGGAAGGACTCCCCGATACGTGTTCCGCCGGCCCAATCCGTGACCGCGTCGGCGACCTTGGTCAGCGCTCGATCCCGGTTGCGGTCCTTGAGGATCCGTGTCACGCGAGTCAGGCGCGTACCGAAGACGAACGATTCCGTCCGGACCGCCGACGATGCCGAGAGTGCCTGGGCAAAACGCAGCAGGAGGCGCGAGTGGCGCTCCATCGACCCGGAGATATCGCAGAGCACGACGATCGGCCTGGGCCGCTTCACGGGCCGACGCCAGACCCACTCCAGGACCTCGCCGCCAGTTCCGAGATTGCGACGGAACATCGCCCGGGGCGCCAGTCGACGACCGTGTCGATGCAGTTCGTACCTACGCGTCCGACGGAGTTCGAGCTTCGGCTCCAGCAGGTCCACGAGACGCTCCGCGTCACGCAGCTCCTGCGCCGTCATGCGGTCGAAATCGCGGTGGCGCATGGTCTCGGAGCGGCTGTAGGCGTCCGGCGAGATCGAAACGACGTCCGGGGCCGCCTCGTCCTCGGCCGCGTCGCCTTCGGTCGGGATGGGGATGCCGTGGCGGTCCTCCGGCAGGTCGGAACGCTCGTCGCCGGGCATGGCGGCGTCCGCCGGTGTTCCCTCGTCGGCGGTCATTCCCTCCGGCCGCTGCTCCGACCCCTCGCCCTCGGTGCTCCGATACAGGGAACGACGCCGCCAGTAGCGATCGAAGACGCGGTCGTAGACCGGTCGGTCGTCTCGGCGCCGCGTGAAGACGGCCGCGCCGGCGGCCCGGACGACATCACGATCGCCGATATCGATAACCCCGAGGGCCCGAGCGAAATCGATCTCGGAGCTCACGTCGACCGCGAGGCCCGCGTTCCGCAGCTCACGGCCGAAGCCGACGGCGCGTGCCAGCAGCCGGTGCCCGTCGATGGCTTCCCGGGGCCCGCTCTGGACGATGGCCGGGTCGTGCACTGGAAGCCTCAGCGACCTGCTGCGGCCTCGGCGAGGTACGCCTTGACGGCCTCCCCGCGCACCTGGCGGATGTCCTCCTCGTACTTGAGGACCACCCCGAGGGTTTCGTCGGCGACTTCGGCCGTCAGTTCCGAGGCACCAAGAGCCATGAGCGCTGACGCCCAGTCGAGCGTCTCGGCGATGCCGGGCACCTTGGTCAGGTCGGCCTCTCGCAGACGATGCACGAAGGCGACCACTGCCCGCGCGAGCGACGCCGGCGCCGTCGGGACCCGAGCCTGGACGATCTCGAATTCCTTGGCGGCCGACGGATAGTCGATCCAGTGGTACAGGCAGCGCCGCTTCAACGCGTCGTGGACCTCGC
The DNA here is from genome assembly GCA_039931955.1 of Chloroflexota bacterium. Lineage (GTDB taxonomy): Bacteria > Chloroflexota > Limnocylindria > Limnocylindrales > CSP1-4 > UBA5189. The sequence goes on along the minus strand of JBDTQY010000111.1, from coordinate 5,382 downwards.
GGGTCCGGTTGGAGGTCAGAATCACCCGCGGTGGCTGATCCGCCTTGATCGTCCCGATCTCCGGGACGGTGACCTGAAAGTCGCTCAGGATCTCAAGGAGATACGCCTCGAATTCCTCATCCGCGCGGTCGATCTCGTCGATCAGGAGGACCGGCGGATTACCGTCCGCATCGGCTTCGAGGGCCTGCAGGAGCGGCCGCTTGATCAGGAATTCCGACCCGAAGATGTCATGGGCCGTGACCCGCTCCCCTTGGCCGCGCGCCTCCAGGAGCCGGATCTCCAGCATCTGGCGCGGGTAGTTCCACTCGTAGACCGCGGTGTTGACATCCAGGCCCTCGTAGCACTGGAGCCGGATCAGGCGGGTTCCGAGCGTGGCAGCAAGGACCTTGGCCAGCTCCGTCTTGCCGACCCCAGCCTCGCCCTCGAGCAGCAGCGGACGGCCCAGCTGGAGGCCCAGGAAGACAGCCGTGGCAATGGACCGATCGGCGATGTAGCCGCGTTCACGAAACGCGTCCAGGATGGCGTCGGTTGAGGTCAGGGCGTGCATCGCCGGATCGTAGCAGGCTTCCCGCCAGGGTCCGGAACGGCGGGCAGCGCGGCGGGTGGCGGGCGACCCCGGGTCGTGCCCAAGGTAATGCGGCGCCGAGCCTCTGCCTGCCTGGCAGTCAGCCGAGTCGAGCGGCGGCGGCTTCGAGGGCGCGCCGCACCTGGACAGCCGCGAGATGAGCTCGATACTCGCGGTCGGCGTGTATGTCGGACGCGACGCGGATCCCGTCGGTGGCGCGGGCGGCGGCCTCCCCAAATGAGGCTCCGGCAAGGACGCCCGACTCGACCGCTGAGGCGCGATATGGCTGATCCCCCACCCCGGTGATGCCGACAGCACAGGTGTCCCATCCGCTTGCCGTGCGTCCACCGAGAACCACCGCAGCACCCGCGATCGCGTAGCCACTCGCCGGTTGGGCGATGGAGTGGTAGGCCGAGCCAACGTCATCACGGCCCGCTGGTAGTCGGATCTCGGTGATCAACTCATCGTGGGCCAGCGCGGTCTCGAACGGCCCCTGAAAGAAGGAGCTGATCGGCAGGCACCGCTCGCCACGTACCGATATGACGATGATCTCGGCATCCAGGGCGAGCATTGTTGCGGGCAGGTCCGACGCCGGATCGGCATGCGCGATGGCGCCACCGATGGTCCCGACGTTGCGGACCTGGACATCACCAATGCCGGGCAGGACGTCGGACAAGAGCCCGTAACGGAGGATCGTTGCGTCGCGCAGGAGCGAGTCGTAGGTCGTCAGGGCGCCGATTGACACGCGCCCATCAGGCCGGCGGTGGACGCCGCGCAGCTCAGACAGTCGACCAATGTCGATGAGTCCCCCGGGCCGCGCGAGGCGGAGCTTCATGAGCGGCAGGAGGCTCTGGCCACCCGCGATCAATTTGGCTGCCCCGTCCGAGCCCGACAGTCGCGCCAGGGCATCGTCGATCGAGGTCGCCCGAACGTAGTCGAACGGCGCTGGGATCACGCGACACCACCGTCGACGATGGTGCTCCGGGCAATGGACCCGACGCCGGCGGAATCGGCGGCCGACTTTTCCGACGCCTCTCCGCCAGCCATCGCGGCTGCGGCTACTCGGATCGCCGTGACGATGCTCTGGTAGCCAGTGCAGCGACAGAAGTTGCCCTTGATGGCATCGCGGATCTCGTCATCCGTGGGGCTGGCCGTGCGAGCCAGGAGATCGGCGGCGGCCATGATCATGCCGGGTGTGCAGAACCCGCACTGGAGTCCGTGCTCTTCCCAGAACGCGGTCTGGAGCGGGTGCAGGTCACGATCCCCCGCGAGGCCCTCGATCGTGACGACGCTGGTCCCATCTGCCTGGACCGCGAGCATGGTGCAGGACTTCACGGCCCGGCCATCAACCAGGACCGTGCACGTTCCGCATTGCGATGTGTCACAGCCGATATGCGTCCCGGTCAGTCCGAAGTCGTCACGCAACAACTGGACCAGGAGCCGCCTTGGCTCCACATCTGCCTCTCGATCTCGACCGTTGACGGTGAGTGCCACGTGCACGTCATTGGGTCGATCCGGTGACACGCCCGATGGGCCGAGGTTGATCTGTGACGACATCAGACGGCCGCAGCGACCTCGTCGAAGGCAGCACCGAAGGCCTCCGCAATTGCGGTGATCTGCTGCTCCGTGATGACGAAGGCGGGCGAGAACTGGAGGGCGTGGCCGCGAAGGACGCGCGTTGCCACGCCGTTGCGATAGCTCGCGGCAACCAGTCGATCCGGGATCGTCGGATCCTTCGCCAGCGCCTCCGGGTTGACGGCGACTGCCCCGGTCATGCCGACCGTTCGAATCTCGCCGACCAGCGGGCGGCCCCGCAATGCGCCAAAGGTCTCGGCCACGAATGGCTCCAGCGCCTTGACGCGGGCCACGAGCCCCTCTCGCTCGAGGATATCCAGGTTCGCCAGCCCGGCCGCGGCCGCGCCGGAGTGACCGGAGTAGGTGTACCCGTGGCGCAGCACCGCGCCCGGCACCGGATCGTCCCAGAAGGGTCGGCGTACGCGTTCGCCGACCAACACACCGCCGAGTGGCACGTAACCTGACGACACGCCCTTCGCGAACGTGATCATGTCCGGCTCGATGCCGTATCGCGTGGTCGCCCACAACTCGCCCGTTCGTCCGAAACCAGTGATGACCTCGTCGGCCACGAGGAGGACGTCGTAGCGGTGACAGAGGTCGTTGACGGCCGCCCAGTAGCCGTCTGCCGGTGGGATCACCCCGCCGGCGCCGATCACGGGCTCGCCGATGAACGCGGCGATCTCACCGCCCCGTGTCTCGAAGAGCTCCTCGAGCGCGGCGACATCCATGGCTCCGACCTGGGCAACCTCGTCGATGAACGTCCCGCCGTAGCCGGCCTTCATGCCCGGGATGCCGACGAGCGACGTGCCCCAGGCGTGCATCCCGTGATAGGCATGCTCGCGAGCGACGATGACGCGCTTTTCCGGTCGGCCGAGAACGTCCCAATAGCGGCGCGCGAGCTTGGCCGCCGTATCAATGGCGTCGGATCCGCCGGAGCCCAGGAAGACGACGGTCTGCGGGCCGAGTGGGCTCAGTGCCGCCAACCGACCGGCCAGCTCGACGCTTCGATCCGTGGTGTAGGCGCCGAACGAGGAGTAGGAGGACAGCCGCGCCAGCTGGTCGGCGACGGCGTCGGCAATCTCACGCCGTCCCATCCCCACATTGCAGTACCAGAGGGCGGCCGTCGCGTCGATCACCTCGCGACCCTCGGTGTCCGTCAGCATGACGCCGTCGCCACTCGTGAAGACGATCTCGTTTCCCGCCACGCTGTGCATGTCGGCGAATCCGTGCCAGAAGTGGGTTGTCACTGGGAACCTCCGACGCGACTGCTCGATTGGCTCAGGGTACCGGCCCTCGAGGCTTTCTGGGCTTCGGCGGCAAGTAGCGGCCGTGGGCGGCGCTGCGGATGTCGATGGCTCGTGGGTCGAGGTGCGGAGCCGCCTCCTCGAAGGACTGGCCAGCCAGCCGCGTCGCCTCGCCCAGTCGTCGCATCTTGCGCTCCGCAACAGCCCAGGACAGGCCGGCCAGGCTCCCGGAGGTCGCCAGGCCGACCCGTTCGCGGCCTCGCGGGCCGGAGGCGGATGCATAGGATGCCGCCCACAGCAGGAGTTCCCGCGAATCGTCGCTGGGATCGTGGACCGACAGCGCACCGCAGACGATTCCACGGTCCGCTGGCGTCCGGGTCACCAGTCGCCAGTTGTCCGGCCCGTCAATGAGATCCACCGCGAGACTCCGATATGGGGCGGCAAGGATCGTTTCGATGCCAGCCGTATCGGCATTGCCGCCGACGATGGCGAGGGATAGATGCACACCCGTGATCCCATCGAGCATGGACTGATGGGCCTCCACGAACCGGCGTCGCTCCGCGGCATCGACGCCGATGAGATGGGCATCTCGCTCCTCGATCTCGATCAGCACGCAGCCGGCGTCGATGAGCGCGTCGATCTCCTGGCGCAGGGCACGAGCAAAAGCCGCCGTGGCCGCTTCCGGATCGGCCGCCCCGAGGCGCCGCCCGAGGGTGTACGGCCCGGGAAGCGTCTGCTTGACCAGGCCGGCGCCGACGCCAACCGCGAAGCGCCAGGCATCCACGGTGAGCGGTCGCGACCAGGTCGGCGGGCCGGTGAGGACTGGACCGCTCATCCCCGGCTCGACGCCGCCCAGTCCGATTGCCGGACCGACGGTGCCGCCCGCCCGGAGACGACCGTCCGTCAGTGGCTCCAGCCCGGCTTCCGCCTGTGCCTCGATGACCCGGCGCACCGCCGCGTCCTCATCGTCGATCGCTTCGCCATCGCTGCCGATCGGCCGCGGGAGCCCGCCCAGCAACGTGCCGAACATCCTGCTTGCGCCCGGTCAGACGGTCATGCCGCCGGCAAGCAAGCCGACGACGATCAGGATGACAAGCGCAGCCATCCCGAGGGCGCTGATAAGCCGCGTGCGGCCTGCGCCGGCTGCCCCGCCTCCGGTCTGCCAGAAGTCACGCATCGTTCGGACCCGGCCGGGAGGCACGAACGCTCCGAGCCAGAGGCCCGCCACCAGGCCCCCGATATGGGCGGCGTTGTCGATGGTGCCGGCGAAGAGGAACCCGAACGCCAGGTTGATGAAAACGATGGAGCCGAGCTGCGGCACGAGGGCTCGCGCCTGCCGATCGAACATGGGGCGGTGGATCCGGGAGCCGGCAAGAAGCACGCCCACCAGCCCGAAAATGGCGCCAGAGGCACCGACACTGAGCGTCGGGCTGACGATGAAGCTGGCTGTCGAGGCTGCGGCGGCGGTCAGGAGGTAGAAGACGCCGAGCATCAGGGAACCCCAGGTCCGTTCGACGAGTGGCCCGAGCAGGTACAGCGCGTACATGTTGATCAGGAGGTGAACGATGTTTGCGTGGACGAGCGTCACGGAGACAAGCCGCCAGACCTGCCCAGCGGCCAGCGCGCCCTTGTCAAGCGCGAGCGCCAGCGCCACGTCGATGCCGTCCTGCGACAGGGCGTAGAAGGAGACGAGAATCGTCAGCCCGATGATGGCGAAGGCGAGGGGGATCGCGGGGCCATCGCCCCGGCCCCGTGCGAAATACTTGCGGGCCGCACCCGTGTCGCCGGTCTCCTTGGCCAACCAGCCGAGACGGGTAGCGATCTCGGCCTTGTCCTCGTCGGGAGCGCGCCGATCGGCCTCGCGATACGCCGTCATCGCATCGCGCAGATCGCCCGAGCGCACGTGCGCGGCCGCGAGATTGCGCCACGCCGGGTAGGTGGACGGGTTGTCCGGCAATTCAAGAACGGCCTTCCAGGCGCTGATCGCCTCCGCGTCGT
>JBDTQY010000110.1:0-3032 GCA_039931955.1 Chloroflexota bacterium | reverse complement strand
CGACGGCATCTTCGAAACACTTCGGGCGCGCTCCGGTCGCGTCACCGAACTTGACGAGCACCTCGCGCGCCTTCGACGATCGGCGGCTGGTCTCGAGATTCCGCTCCCGGACGACATCGACAAGCGCCTGGCGACCGGCATCCGCGAACTGCTCGTGGTCGAGGGTCTCGATGGGCCAGATGACGATGCGTCCGTGCGGATCACCGTCTCAAGGGGCAGCTACCCGAGCCGCGGGCTGCTGCCGCCCGGAGATGCGCTCGTTGCCACGATGGTCATTCAGGCGTGGCCGGTGGCGCCGCCGCCCGCGGGACATCTGACCGATGGCCTGCACCTCGTGGCCAGCTCGGTTCGACGGGACCCGGACAACCCCCTGGCGACCCTCAAGACGACCAGCCGCGCCGACTACGTCTTCGCCCGCCTCGAGGCGCGGCGCTCGGGCGCCGACGATGCGCTCTTCCTCACGATCGATGGCCATCTGTCCGAGGCGACGTCAGCCAATATCGTCCTGGTTCGCGGCAACGAGCTGGCCACGCCTGCGCTCGCCTGCGCCATCCTGCCCGGGACGACCCGGAGCTGGATCCTGGGCTGGGCCCGCGACCAGGGCATGATCGTGGTCGAGGACTGGCTCACCACGCGCGACCTGGCCGAGGCGGACGAGGCGTTCGTCTGCTCCAGCGTCGCCGGCGTGTTGCCGGTGACGAGGTTCGAAGGGCACCCCATCGGCAGCGGGCGCCCCGGGCCGCGAACCAGGCAGGTCCGGGCGGATCGAGAAGCGTTCATCAGGGGCCCTGCCGAGCAGGCCCGCCCGTGACTCGAGATCGCCCGTGACCCGGGACGAGCTGATCGCCCGAACGTCGCAGCTGATCGATGAAGGGGGTCGGCTCCAGGCGAACCCGTCCCTGGATGCGCTCCGGACCTGGCTCCAGCTGTCGGACGACCTCCTGTCGCGGGCCTGGGGGAGCATGGATCGCTACCACCTGTCATGGCTCCAGGTCGGCCGCCCGAAGGACATCGTTCGCGGCCGACAGATGACGCCGGATGAGGAGGTCGACTACGTCCGTGAGGTCGCTGCCGCCAAGACCGCGGTCCTTCGCATGAGCCTTGACGCGGTCGTAAAACGCGGCATGCCGTTTGTCGGAGAGACCGGCGGTCCTGGTCCGGCGTGATGGACGACCCGGCCGCAAACCCGAAGGCGGGCGGGCTGGGGATGACCCCGGCTGTCGGGGGTACCCGGCAGGTGCCCATCCCCGAGCCGATCATCCGTGATTACCTCCTGCTCGCCCTTCGGTTGGACCAGCATCGCCCGGGCCTGGTTGATGGCTACTACGGGCCCGCGGACATCAAGGCGCAGGCGGACATGGAGGCGCTCCGGCCACCGGCCCACCTCGCCGACGATGCCGTCGGGATCCGGGAGCGCCTGCCCGCCGAGATCGATGACCTTCCGCGCCGGGAGTTCCTGCGCGCCCAGTTGGTGGCGCTCGAGGCTCAGGCGCGGATCTCGGCGGGTGCGCCGATCCCGTACGAGGAGTTGGTGGGGCTCTATTTCGACATGCCGATGCGGCGGGTGGATGAGGCCCTCTTCCGTTCGGCGCTCAGTGACCTCGATGCGGTGCTGCCCGGAGCGGGACCGCACGAGCCGCGCCTGGAGGCGTGGGACCGCCAATTCACGATCGAGCCCGATCGCGTTCAGATCGTCGCCGACCACCTGGCGGAACGCTTCAGGGCCCGGGCGGCCGAGTTGTTCGATCTACCCGACGGCGAGGCCGCCAGGATCAACTTGGTTCGAAATCGACCGTGGAGCGGCTACCACTGGTACGAAGGTGGCCGCCGCAGCCGCGTCGAGCTGAACCTGGATCTGCCGGTTCGCCTGCCGGCCCTGATGCACACCGTGGCCCACGAGACGTATCCCGGCCACCACCTGGAGGCGGCGACCAAGGAAGCCCGGCTGGTCGACGCGGGGCGCCGCACGGAGCACACCCTTCTCTCGATCAACACACCGGAATGCCTGCTTCGCGAGGGCCTGGCAGACCTCGGCTATGGCTTTGCCGTCCCGCCCGCGGACGAGTCGGCGCTCATCGAGGAAATGATCCGGCGTTTCGACCTGCCGGTTGCTCGCGACCCCGTCGCGATGCGTGCCGTGGGCGCGGCACAACCGGTGATCCGCCAGGCACGTGCCGTCCTGCGCGGGATCAGCGGCAATGCCGCTCTCATGCGGCACGTGGATGGCCGATCGCATGAGGATGTCGCGGATTACCTCGTCACCGCAGGGGCGCGCACGCCGGCCGCGGCCGAGAAGCAACTGGAGTTCATCGAGCATCCGCTATGGCGGACGTACGTCTTCGTCTACCGCGAGGGCGAGGCGCTGCTCGATCGCTGGCTGAAGCGGCTGGCTGACACCGAGCACCCGTCCCAGTTTGCCCGGTTGCTTGCCGAGCCACTCACGCCATCCGCGATCCAAGCTGAACTGGACCCTCTGAAGCCGTAGCGTGCGCTGCCCATGAGCCGGGCACGCCGCCCGCAGGCCTGCGACTCGCGCGGCCGACACCTGCCGTGAGGTCGCCCGCCCCGCGCCACTGGCAGACCCGACAACGGGAGGTCAAAGCCGGCGCAGCAATCGGGCGCGATCCTCCGTGCCGAAGTCGTAGTCCTCGATGGCCGGGACGCCGTAGACACGGCGGGGTGACGAGGCGACGTCCGGCGCGAAACCGAGGGCCTCGAGAAACGTAAGAGCGCGGCGATTGCCCGGCCAGGTGGTCGCCTCGACCGAGGCGGCCAGGGAAGCCTGGGCGTCGGCGAGGAAGTGCTCCACCAGACGCCGTCCGATCCCCCGACGTCGCAGGTTCGGGTCGACCCCGACGGCCTGCAGGACGGCGAGATCAGCGTGGCCGGGCGACCGAAACCCGACCACGAACCCGGCGAGCCGGGCTTCGCCACTCTCCGCCCGATCAGAACGAGCCTCCGCGATCCACGAGGTCCCCGCGAAGTGTCGGAACCACAGGCGAGGGAGGAGTCCCTGGACCACTCGGCCATCC
>JBDTQY010000109.1:0-4046 GCA_039931955.1 Chloroflexota bacterium | reverse complement strand
ATCTACGATCGAACCGGAACCGTCGAACTGGCGCGTCTGGGTGAGCACAAGCGTGAGCTGGTCACCTTCGACCAGATCCCGCCCGAACTCATCGATGCCACGACCGCCATCGAGGACAAGGACTTCTGGAGCAACCCCGGTTTCGATCTCGGCGGCTTCATCTCCGCGACCATTGACACCATCACCGGCAAGCCACGGGGTGGCTCCACGATCACCCAGCAACTCGTCCGGGCCCGGCTCCTCCCGGAGGCGGCGTTTTCTGGCTCGGTCTATGAGCGCAAGATCCGGGAAATCATTCAGTCCATCCGACTGACGCAGGCGTTCCCCGATCAGGATGGCAAGAAGCAGATCATCACCGCCTACCTGAACCAGAACTTCTACGGCAACCAGAGCTACGGGATTGCGGCCGCTGCACGCGGGTACTTCAACAAGAGTCTGAGCGAACTGACGCTCAGTGAGGTCGCCCTCCTGGCGGCAATCCCGCAGTCGCCCTCGCAATTCGACCTCGTCAAGAACGCGCTCACCGAGTGCACGATCACGCTCCCCGCGGGCAACGATTGTCCGGCCGAAAACGTGCAACTCGTCGTTCCCCAGAGCGCTGAAGTCGTCCTCCGGCGCAACAAAGTCCTGGACCTCATGGAAACGCGGAGCGTCCTCACGTCCAAGCTGCATACCCTTGATGAGTACGAGGCTGCTCGAAAACAGCCGGTCATCCTCTCAAAGCAGGGTTCGACCCCCTGGAAAGCCGCCCATTTCGTGTGGCAGGTTCGCAAGCAGTTGGGGGCCATCCTGTGCGGGCCGGAGAACGCAACTTCCTGCGAGAAGGTCGATACCGGCGGGTATCGGATCATCACCACGCTGGACTGGTCGATGCAGCAGGTAGTGGATAAATGGCTGTACGCGGCGGCTCGCGTCCCGAACTTCACCGATCCGGCCGCAACCCTGGCCGATCTAGGGATCCCCAAGGCGGACTGGAAGTGGATTCAGAATCTGAAGGGCGGAAAGATCGGAAACGCGGCCTCCGCGGTCCTCGACTATCGGACCGGCCAGGTGCTTGCGTACGCCGGCAGCGCGGCGTACTACGCAGCCGGGGACCCCACGTTCCAGCCGCAGTTCGACGTCCTCTCGGATGGCTACCGCCAACCCGGGTCGTCCATCAAGCCCCTGAATTACATCACCGGGATCAATGACGGGACCATGACCGCCGCAACCATGTTCATGGATGTGACGACCGACTTCGGCGGGACGAAACCGTTCATTCCGACGCAGTCCGACCAGCGTGAGCGGGGCCCGGTTCGCCTTCGATCAGCACTCCAGTTTTCGCTGAACATACCTTCGATCAAGGCCGGTCTGATCAACGGACTCGACCACTTCTTCCAGCGTCTCAAGGACTTTGGACTCACGTTCCAGAACGGCACGACACCCGTCACATCGATGTCGATCGGCACGCTGGAAGTTCACCCGATCGAGCTCCTCTCAGCGTACGGCGCCATCGCCGACGGTGGCGTCCTCCTTCCGCGCGAGATGATCCTCCAGGTCCAGGACGCCAACGGCGACCGGATCTACCCCGCAGAGCAGCCGCCTCCGGTCGGGACCCGGGTGGTTTCGGCACAGGCTGCCTACGTCATCACCGACATCCTGCAGGGCAACACCATCAAGACCATCAACCCCTATTGGGGCAAGTGGGCCATCCTCGAGGATGGCAAGCGACGGCCGGCGGCCTACAAGACCGGTACGACGTCGGACAACAAGGACGTCCTCGCCTTCGGCTTCCTGGCCCCACCCGAGGATCCCATTGCCCCTGCGCTCGCCGTTGGTGTCTGGATGGGCAACTCGGACGCGACGCCAAACGCCGGGAGCCTCAGCCTCGACTCATCGGCGCCCCTGTGGTCACGGATCCTGACCGAAATCAGCCAGGGCACGCCCGTCGCCAGCTTCGTCGCACCTGACGGCATCGAGACGGCAGCGGTGGACGCCTTCAGCGGACTCCTGCCCGGCCCCTATACCGTCAAGACTGTCAAAGAGATCTTCGTCAAGGGAACGGTGCCCACACGACGGGACGACCTCCATTCAGAGCTTGATATTGATGAGGCGAGTGGCGATCTCTGGCAGGACGGCTGTGCCGGACCGATGGTCAAGGAGGGCTTCCTCGACTTCAGCGTCGTCGAGCCACGATTCCCCGCCTGGCAGCAGTTCACCCAGGACTGGGCGTCGCGGGCCGCCAAGGGAACGGGTGTTGCTGGCGGACCCAAGAGGACCACGACGTCGTACTTCTACCTCAACAGCTTCGCGCCGTTCGGCAAGACGTGGGGAGGAACCTTCCCGCCCACCAACGTCTGCACGCAGCTGCCGCCGCCCGAATGTGCGCCCGGGACCTCGTTCGATCCTCTCGCGACGTTCGATCCCCTCGGGTCGCCGCTGCCGACCCCGTGCGTGGAGCCGCCGCCCACACCGACCCCGGACGTGACGCCTGAGCCGCCGCCCACACCGACCCCGGACGTGACGCCTGAGCCGACACCGAAACCAACCAAGGGTGGCCCCAAGAACACTCCCCCGCCGCCGACCCTGCCACCGGCGACCCTGCCACCGGCGACCCTGCCACCGGCGCCGAATCCGGCTATCACCGGCGCCGGGAGGCTTCGACGGGCTCGACGTCCAGCATAAGGCGAGCCGCGCGCCTAGCCCAGGGCCCTACCCGCGCGGCCCCTAGCCAAGGCTGACGATCGTGGCCCCATCACCGCCTTCGCCGCGACCGCCAGGACGAACCTCGCCAGTCAGCGGATGCGACGTCGCGGCAGTCCGGACGGCGTCTCGCAAAGCCCCCGTCCCCATCCCGTGGATGATCGTCACGCGTGGCAGCTGGGCCAGGGAAGCCTGATCGAAGTATTGATCCAGGGCCTCGAGAGCCTCTTCAACGCGAGCACCGCGCAGATCGAGTGATGACGGGACTGCGCGGGAGCGGACCTCGTATGTGGCGCTCATCCCCGCGTCGGAGCGTGCCGCTTCCCGGCTCCGCCCGCCGGTGTAGGCCGCGTCGACCTCGAGCACCGCCTCAAGTTCGTCCAGCGGGACGCGGACGCGCATCGCGCCGGACTCGATCATTGCGATCTGTCCGTCGCGCTCAAAGGCCGAAATGCGGCCCTCCCAGCCCCCGGACCGACTCCTGGCTCGATCACCCACGGCCCAGACGTGTGCGGAGGCTCCCGACGGGGAGATGGGTCCCTGGTCATCGCCACCCGTATCTGCGGGGACCCGGGCTACCTCCGACTCGATCCGTGCCAGCGCGGCATCGAGTGCTGGGGCCGCGAGTTGCCCTCGCTCGAGCGTTGTCCGAAGAGCATCCACCTCCAGGCGGACGGCCGCCAGCAACGATTCGGCTTCCAGGCGGGTGGACCGTAAGGACTCGTCGCGCTCGCGCTTCGCCGTGCGGCGTTCCTCCTCGACCGCGACGAGCGCTGTCGCCGCGCGTGCCTCGGCTGTCCGGGCATTGGCGAGGGCGTCGGTTGTGGCCCCCTCGGACTCCCGGATCTGGGCAAGGGTCGCTTCAAAACTCCGCTGCGCGTCCGACAGCCGCGACCGAGCATCGGCGACGATGCCTTCCGGGAGCCCGAGTCGTTCTGCGATGGCAAATGCTTGCGAACCGCCCGGGAGTCCGATTGTGAGCCTGAAGGTCGGACTCAGCGTCGCGAGATCGAACTCGACGGCGGCGTTGGTTGCCCCACGAGCCGTGTGCGCGTAGGCCTTCAACTCCGCGTAATGGGTCGTGGCCGCAACGAGCGCCCCAGCCTGAATAAAGTGATCGAGAAGTGCCTGGGCCAGGGCCGAGCCCTCGGTCGGGTCCGTGCCGGCGCCAAGCTCGTCCAGGAGAACGAGGGTATCTGGCCCGGCGGCTTCGACAATCCGGATGATCGATCGCAGGTGACCGGAGAAGGTTGAAAGGGACTGGGCGATGGACTGCTCGTCGCCGATGTCGGCGAGGACGTCGGCCAGGATAGGGAGTCTGCTGCCGGGGGCCGCCGGGACATGGAGTCCGGCCTGATGCATGA
>JBDTQY010000108.1:0-4091 GCA_039931955.1 Chloroflexota bacterium | reverse complement strand
CCGCCGCCGCAAACCGGACGACCCCGTAGAGGCCCTGGTGATCCGTGACGGCGAGCCCGGACAGCCCGAGTTCGACCGCCCGCTGGACGAGGTCCTCTACCGGCGAGGCGCCGTCAAGAAAGGAAAAGTTGGAGTGGCAGTGCAGTTCCGCATACGTGGGATGGGCCACGACTCGATCCGGGGTTCGGCGGGTGGAGGGGTCGCCCAGTATAGAACGGGTGTTCGCTATGTGGTAGCCGTGTGGTAGCCGTGTGGTAGCCGATCTGGTGCCACGAGAACTTCGTCGGTTGCACCGCGCCACATCCGCGCGCAGGCAGCCGTCAGAACAGACGTGGAGCCAGATCGCCGCTCGTTTCGCAGCCTTGCCGTCGTCATGACGAGGACAGTCGCGATGATCGCCATCGTGAGCCTCCTGATCCTCGTCCTCCTCCCGGCGGCACTCGCGGCACAGACGGGCGGGGCCTGACACCACACGCAACCGACTTCGGACGCAGGTCCGGGGCGGGCCACAGCTGGCGTCGATGCCAGCCAACTTGTCCGATCGGCACCAGGTGAGCGGGCGGCCGATCAGTTAACCAGGACCCCGTCGCACCTGGGGCGACGGGGTCCTGACACGCTCCGGGGTAGCATCTGGTCATGCCATCTCATCGATCCGGTCGCTCCCGCCACGCCCCGTTCCATTTGCTCGCAGTCCTGGCCATGGCCGGCCTGTTCGCGGCCTGTGGCTCGACCGTGGCAACGCCGACCCCGATCCCCACGGCCACCAGCGTGGTGCCGACGGCAACGGCAGCACCGACGCCGAGCCCCACCGCAGGGGGGATCGCGACCCCGAACCCCTCGTTGCCCGGCCAGACCGATACGGCCTGGGGCCGGATCTGGGACGCTCTGCCGGCTGATTTTCCGACGTATCCGGGCGCCCATCCGACGGAAACCGGCACGGGCCCCGCGAGCGCGACGCTCGACGCCGGGCCTGTTTCGGCGGCCGACGTGGCGGCCTTCTACGATTCGGGCATCGAGGTCGCGGGCTATCGGACCATCGCTCGCTCAGGCCCCGGCGAGGACGGTGGCTGGGAGGTTCTGAGTGCCGGCAACGCGGATTGCCAGATCCGGACGACCGTCACCCCGCTCGGCGGCAGCACGTTCGTAACGATCCTGTTCGGGGCGAGTTGCCCCTTCGATTGAACGAGGAGATCAGCGTGGAACCGAGAGCGAGAGATGTGGTCGGGGCGTTGCTGCTGACGGCCGCCCTGATCGGACTGGTGGCCCTGATCTTCACGCTGACCTGGCAGGCCGCGGCAGCCTGACGAGGGGCGAATCTTCGCCAAAAAATAGTTGCTCGCAAAACCGGATTCGCAGCTACACTTCATCGAGCAGACCGACGGGGACCGGTCCTGCATGCTCGGGGACTTCGCGGTGCAGACGGCTCATCCACGTGATATCGGGGCGTTGGTGTTCGTCGTTGGGCTCTTCGTCCTGCTCCTGGTGACGACCTTACTGGTGCCGCCGGGCTGATCTGACGCCCGGCGCGCTGGCTGAGGATTACCTTCCGGCGCGATGCTGGACCGGTATTCAGTCGTAGAGCCGCTCGAGGTGCCAGGTGCGAGCGATCCGGTCGTAGTAGACGAGCGCGAGCCAGCGTGTCCCCACCACCTTGAAATAGTCCCGTGCGATCGGGTTTCGCCACCACGCCTCGTCCACACGCCAGCGGTTGCAGACCTCGACGGGCTCCCACTGGCCGGCCCAGTGAATGGCCATGAGCGCTCCGGCCGGATCCAGTTCCGCCCCGATGAGCGGATGAGCGTGCAGAAGCCTGGTCATCGGGCAGGCCTGCCGGTATTGACCGGAGACCGCGCGCCGGCGGTCACGGATCGCCACCGCCAGCGATTCTCGGCCAGGGGCGCCTCAGGATCGGCGATCTCGATCCGGCGAATCCGGTCCTCGCCATGCGTGAGTGCCAACCGGGCGAGCTGCCAGTGCAGCCGGGCGCCTCGCAATGCCTGTGGGATGAACAGTGGCAGCTGCTGACCGGTCGCCGGCTCTGCCCCCGACAGCTCCAGCTCCAGGCGAGCAACCGGGGCGCTCGGTGGTGTTCGCTCCAGGCGGGCAAGGAGCAACTGCTCAATGGCTCCTGCGTCCGCCGTCGGCTCCGGAAACCGCGTCTCGGCGATCAGCTCCCCGGGCGTCCCGGCGAGGGCGAATGCCAGATCCAGCTCGAGTCGCAGGCGCCCATGCGCGGCCGCCAGCCCGCGGGCGGCGAGGTTCGCGGCGAGGGCCGAGGCGAGTCGGCGCAGTACGAATCGAACCGCCTCCACCTCGGCCACCGGGGGATCGATGGGCAGGCCCAGGAGCAGTCGCTCCGGCATCCGGCGCGGCCGGAAGGGATCCGTCTCCTCGCCACGAGCCCGGGCGCCCATTCGGGCGCCCTCGACACCGAACCGCGCGACAAGCGCAGAGGCGGCAAGTTCGGCGACCTGGCTGATTCGCCTGAGTCCGAAGCGGCGCAATCGTGCCTGGATCTCCGCGTCCCGGGTCAGGCACGACGCCGGGAGCGGAGCAAGGAAGTGGGCCTCGCCGCCGGGCGGCACCGCAACCAGTGAGCCGGGCTCGGCCGCGGCTGCGGCGATCATCGCCGCGAAGCGTGTTTCGGCTATGCCCGACCGACCCCGCCCGGCAAGGATCGGTGCCATGGCACGGTCGATTCGCTCCACCATGGTCGCCTCGGGACCCCACAGGAGCTCGAGGCCATCGACCTGGACCTCCAGCAGGCCGAACGCAGGATCCTCAGGATCGACTGAGCCGGTGATCGCCGGGCTGAACGTGGCAAGAACTTCGAGAGCGGCCTCGATGGCTGTCCGATCAGCGTCCGGATCCGGGTCGAGGAAGGTCGCCTCCGGTGCCAGTCGATGCGCCGATCCGAGCGGCATCCCGCGTCGGACGCCGAGGGCTCGAGCCACCGGGTCCATGTCCAGGACCGTCCCCGGAACCCAGGGCTGACCTCCCAGGACGATCGGACCGGCCGGCCAGGAGCCGAAGATCCGGCGCTCCCTGGCCAGGTCGAGGAGGAGATGCGGACGATAGAGATGAAGCAGTCGCATGACGTGACGTCCCGGGCACTGGAACGGGGGCATGGGCAGGAGCGGCGGCTGGGCACGTGTCGGCCACGGTCACGAGTCCGGCCTGATGCGTGCCGGCCCGGGAAACCATCCCGGCCGGCCGGCCTTCCCTGAGCAACGGGTCCAGGCGGAGGCAGGCATCCCGATCCCCACCGTCGGCGTACAGGATCCTGACCATCGCTCGCCGGCCCGGCGGACCGATCCGGCTGCGGGCGACGACCACCTCGGTGGCCTGCCCTACGACATCCCGGCCCAGGCGAATCCACGATCGGCGGTTGAACTCCAGGCGGATGCCGGTACCCGTTCCGGCCGCGGCGGCAATCGTGCTGATGAGCCCGGGCGGCTCAAGGATGAGCAGGGAGATCCCGGCTCGTCGGGCCAGGGCGGCGAGCCGGCCGAGGCGATCGGCAAAGCGCGATGCCGCCTCCGGCCGCGGCGGCAGATCAAGGACCAACAGGTCCACGGTCCTGCCGACCAGGAGCGACCCGGCGATGGCAAGGCCCTCGTCCGGGCCGGCCGGCGTGACCACCACGAGCCACTCGGGCTGGATGCCGCGGGCGACCGCCTCCACGGGATCAAAGGCGTCGGCAAGATCAAGCCAGGCCACGATCGCCCCGCCAGCCTGGGCCTCGGCGGCGAGCCGGAGCGCGATGGTGGTCCGTCCGCTCGACAGATCACCTCGAAGCGCAAGACCTGTCCCACGGGGCAGGCCGCCCGGCCCAAGAATGGCGTCGAGGCCTGAGAAGCCGGTCGAGTAGATCCGCGCTGGATCAGGCGCCGGAGCCGGTTCCGGGCTGGGGTCCGTGGCGAGGTCCGTGGCGATAGCCAGCGCCCCGACCACGATCGGGGCACGATCACCAGGGAGGCCACCGGCCGTGCGATCACCACTGAAGCGTGGCGCGGCCGCTCGCGGGGCGGCTGCTCCCCAGCGCGATTGGAGGGTCGCCAGAGCTGCCGTCACATCCGGGGAGAGAGCGG
>JBDTQY010000107.1:0-2279 GCA_039931955.1 Chloroflexota bacterium | reverse complement strand
TACCGGACGGCGCTCAGCGGGAACGTCCGCCAGGTCCGTGGGCTCCGCGCCGGCGGCCTGCTGATGGAGGTCGAGGTCAGCGCCGAGGCCGTCATGAGCGGACAGAAGGTCTCCCAGATCCCCTGGCCCCGGGACGCCGTCCTGGTCGCAATCGAGCGTGGTGATGCCGTCCTGGTGCCCCGCGGCGACATGACCATCGACGCTGGCGACCGCTTGTCGATCTTCGCCGACCACGCCGCTCGAGCGGCACTCGAGTCGCTCCTCGCGTCAAGGCGAGAAGAGCCCGCAGAGGAGCCCGCGGCAGAGCCGGAGCCGGGCGGGGCCGACTAAGGCCGGGAGTCCGGCCAGATCATCCTGGAGCCGGTACATCATCCGGGTCCAGCCGGCTGATTCCGGAGCCGGGCGGATCGTATACTCGCGGCTCCACGGCGACGTCGACTGGGAGCCCCACCAGCATGCTGACCGCGTACCGGACCATCGCCGGCAATCGAAACCTGGTGCGGCTGTTCGCCGGCGAGTTCGTCTCCAACATTGGCGACTGGCTGTACCTGGTTGCGCTGCTGGTGGTCGTCTATCGCGAGAGTTCTGATCCATTCCTGCTCGGCCTGATCGGCGGGGCGCGGGTCCTCCCGTACGTGTTCCTGTCTGTCCCGGCCGGCATCATCGTTGACCGCTACGACCGACGGATGATCCTGATTGTCACGGACATCATTCGCGGCCTGGCGATGGTCGGGCTTGCCGCCAACACGTTCCTCGGCGGTCCCGTGCTACTGACCGTGGCATTGGCGATCTTCGCCACGATGTTCGCCGTCTTCTTCCGCCCGACCATGGGGGCCTATCTGCCGTCGCTCGTCCGCGACGAGGCGGAACTTGGGCCGGCCAACAGCATCTTCTCGACCCTCAGCGAGGTGACCTTTGTCATCGGCCCGGCGATCGCCGGGCTCATCATCGCGGTCACCGATCTCGGCTGGGCATTCGTCATCAACGCCGTTTCGTTCCTGGCCCCGGTCTTCCTCCTGTGGTCGATGCCGGCCAACCATCCACGGTCCGCGAAGCCGTCCGTCGGCCAACCCGACACGCAGGAGGTCACGGACGAAGCGGATCCATCCGAGGAGCGCACGCCAACTCAAACCGCGGCGGCACCGTCTGTGCGCGCGATCCTCCGTCCGGTCGCGGGCCTGGCCCTCCTCGACGTCGTCAGCGGGTTCCTGTGGGGCGGGCTGAGTGTCGCCCTTGTGATCTTCGCGGTGGATCACCTCCACGCGGGTGAGGACGCGACCGGCTTTCTATGGGCCGCGACGGGTGTCGGCGGCGTGCTAGGGGCGGTGGCCTCGAGCTCCGTCGTCCTCCGACCGAACCTCGGCCCGGTCATGCTCGCGGGAGCCGTGATCCTCGGGGGCGGGTTCATCGTCCTCGGCCTGGTAGACACCTTGCCGTTCGCCCTCGTCGCGATGGCTGTCGTGGCGGCTGGGGCGCTCCTTGCCGAGATCGTCTCGACGACCGTTCTCCAGCGCATCGTTCCCGACGCCATTCGCGGACGAACCCTGGGGACCCTCCAGACCATCACGACCCTGACCTATGCCGCCGGGTCCTTCCTCGTTCCGGTCCTCATGACGACCGTGGGCGCCCAGGCCATCTTGTCGGTCGGTGGTGTCGCGATCCTCGCCGCTGCCATCGGGACGTTCGTCCTCGTGGGTCCGGCCTTCCGTCGAACCCCGGCCGACGACGCGGTCGCGGCGACCCTTGGACGCGTTGCGCGGCTGCCGCTCTTCGCCGGCGTGTCGGCAGCGGCGCTCGAAGTCGCCCTCCAGCGACTGCAGGCCGTCCCGGTCACGGCCGGCCAGACGATCATCCGCGAAGGCGAGCCGGGCGACCGCTTCTACATCATCGAGAGCGGTCGGTTCGTGGTGGATCAGTTGGACGCCGGAACGGGGATGCCGCGTCGACTGCGCGTCATGGGCTCCGATGAGGTCTTCGGTGAACTCGGGCTGATGCGTGGCGCACCACGTTCAGCGACGGTCACGGCGGAGACGGATGGCAAGCTCCTGGCCCTCGACGGACCGGAGTTCCTCGAGCTCCTGAACGCCGGACCCGAGGTCAGTGGGCGCATGCTGGAGCGGTATCGAGCCTCGGCGGCGCCACTCAACTGATCTCGGCGGGGTGTTGCTCGAGGATGCCGAGCACCCGCGGAGTGCCGGCGACCACCCATGGCGTCCGCACGGTGCCGGCGCGAACGAGCAGCCTCGCCCCTACCCGGCCCAGACGAGCAGTTTCGTTTC